>CAXUMV010000013.1:744-5413 GCA_964252065.1 uncultured Lichenihabitans sp. | reverse complement strand
GCACCGCACACGGCCCATCCGGCCGCAGCCATCAAGAGCAACTTGAACCCACCCATGAGAACACCCTTCCAGTCAGCTAGAGCATTGTTGCAACGATAGATGTTCGAGTTCTTAAGGCGATGTCCGACGGGGTCCGTCCGTCCGCGGGCCGGTTCGGCGTATCCGCGCGCAGGGTGAAGAGGGGGTCACCGTATCGCGGCGTCTTCGATCGGCTTCGACGCGGCGCATGCCGCGCCCTACCTCCTCACGGCGCCGTCCCTTCCATGCGACGGCTTGAACGGAGTGTTCCATGGACAAGCGTCGGCTGGGTGGTTCGGGTCTTTCGGTGGCACCCTGGTGCTTCGGCGGCAACGTCTTCGGCTGGACCGCGGACGAGGCGACCTCCTTCAGGCTCCTCGATGCGTTCGTGGCCCACGGCTTCGACTTCATCGACACCGCGGACGTCTACTCGCGCTGGGTGCCGGGGCATCAGGGCGGCGAATCGGAGACCGTGATCGGCCGCTGGCTCGCCGCGCGGGGCGGGCGCGACCGGATCGTGCTCGCCACCAAGGTCGGCATGGACATGGGGCCGGGCAAGGAGGGGCTGTCCCGCGACCACATCCTCCAATCGGTCGAAGCATCGCTGCGCCGCCTGCAGACCGACGTCATCGACCTCTACCAGTCCCACAAAGACGACCCCGGGATGCCGGTCGACGAGGTGATGGAGGCCCACGCGCAGCTCATCAAGGCCGGCAAGGTCCGGGCGATCGGCGCCTCCAACTTCAGCGCCGAGCGCCTCGAGACGACGCTCGTCGTGAGCCGGGATCGCGGGGTGCCGCGCTACGACAGCCTGCAACCCGAGTACAACCTCTACGACCGCGCGGGCTTCGAGACGCGGCTGCGCGACGTCTGCCTCGAGAACGACATCGGGGTCATTCCCTACTTCTCGCTGGCGGCCGGCTTCCTGACCGGCAAGTATCGCTCGGAGGCCGACTTCGGCAAAAGCCCGCGCGGAGGCGGCATGGCCAAATACCTGAACGAGCGTGGCCGGCGCATTCTCGCCGCGCTCGACGGCGTGGCCGAGGAGGCGGGCGCGACGCCGGCTGCGGTCGCGCTCGCCTGGCTCATGGCCCAGCCGGCCATCACGGCCCCGATCGCGAGCGCCACGACGGTCGAGCAGCTCGAGGTGCTGGCCAAGGCGGCGACGCTCGACCTGTCGAAGGAGCAGCTGAGGACCCTCACGGCGGCCAGCGACGGCTGACACGAGGCTGTATCGAAGGTCATGCCGTCGTCGCGGACGCAGCGACGCAACGACGGCGCGGCCCTTACCACGCGACATAGAGAACCACCGGTGTCGAACGCCGATGTCGGCTTTGCGAGCGAAGCGAAGCAATCCACGTCTCGGGCATTCATACCGCCCATGGATCGCCACGGCGCTGACGCGCCTCGCGACGACGGGCCGGGTGGAGCGGGGCCGATCTCGGGCCGCATTATGAGACCACTGGCGTTCAACTAGGCCATGTAGCGTTCGGTAAAAATGACGAAGCGCGGGCAGTGGTTCAAACCGGCACCGCGATCCCCTAAGCTGCCGCCATGAATGCCGCTTCCGTCCCCTCCGAATCGCCCCTGCGGCCCACCCTCTATGTCGGCGTGGACGGCGGGGGCTCGACGTGCCGCGTCCGCATCCGCGACGAGACCGGAGAGTGGCGCGGCGGGGCGCTCGGGGGCGCGGCCAACGTCTATCTCGACTTCCCGACCGCCGTGGCGACCATTGCGGCCGCCGTGTCCGAGGCGCTGGCGAGCGCTGCCTTCGACCCCTCCGTCCAGCGCCTGCGGATCGGCATGGGTCTGGCGGGGGTCTCCGCGCCCGCGACCGCGGCGGAGGTGGCGCGCGCCTGGCCGCTCGGCGGGGAGGCCTTGACCGTCGCCCATGACGCCGAGATCGCCTGCCTCGGCGCGCATCGGGGAGAGGATGGCGGCCTCATCATCGCTGGGACCGGCAGCGCCGCGGTGGCGCGGCTCGGCGGCCGCAGCGTCGGGGTGGGGGGGCGCGGCTTCATCCTTGGGGACGACGGCTCGGGCGCGCGGCTGGGCCTCGCGGCGCTCCGGCTCGCCCTTCGGGCGCACGACGACCTCTCGCCCCATACCCCGCTCACCCGGCGGCTGATGGCCCGCTTTGCGGACGACCCCGTGGCGGTCATCGCCTGGGGCCGCACGGCGCGGTCGAGCGACTACGGCGCGCTGGCGCCCACGGTCCTCGCGGCGGCGCTCGAGGACGATCCGGCCGGCGTGGCGCTGGTCCGCGACACGATGGCGGCCCTCGGCCATCATGCCGCCGCGCTCGAGCGGCTCGGCGCGCGGCGGCTGAGCCTGGTCGGCGGCCTTGCGGCGCCGCTCAAGCCCTTCCTGGTGGAGCCGTGGGCGACCGCGCTCGTCCCGCCGGCCTTCGACGCGCTCGACGGCGCGCTGCTCCTCGCCGGCTGCCCGGCCGCCGCCATCGCCAAGGCCGGCCCGGCCCCGCGGTGAGCGCGGGACGCCCGCCGGCCCGCTACGCGGCGACGCTGGACCGGCTCCGGACCCTGATCCTGGCCGGTCATTACGAGACCACTGGTATTCTTCCCGGCGAGCGGGAGCTCGCGGGCGAACTGGCCGTCTCGCGGACGACGCTCCGGCGCGTGCTCGCCGCGCTCGTGCAGGAAAGCGTGCTGGTGAACCGGCAGGGAGTGGGCACCTTCGTGGCGCCCCGGCTCTCCGCGACGCCTGCGGTGCCCTCCGGCTTTTCGGCCGCAGCCTTGCGACGGGGGCTCGTGCCCTCCTCCCGCGCCATCGAGCACGCGGTGGTGGAGCCCACCCCCGAACAGGCGATGCTGCTTGGCGCAGGCCCGCGGAGCCGCGTGGTCCGGCTGCGCCGGCTGCGCTGCATCGAGGGGGAGCCCGCCCGGCTCGAGGAGAACGTCATCCCGCTCGACCTTGCCCCCGATCCCGAGGCGCTGGAGGGATCGCTTTACGCCGCGATGGCGGCCCGCGGCCTTGTCCTGCGTCGGGCCCTGCAGCGCCTCCGGGCCCGTGGCGCAACCCCGGCCGAGGCGACGGCGCTCGGGGTAGCGCCGGGAAGCGCCGTGGTCCTGCTGTCGCGGACGGACTATCTGGCCGACGGGCGCTGCTGCCTTCTCACGGCCGCGACCCTGCGCGCGGACGGCTTCGACCTGCTGATCGAAGCCCCCGGCGAGGGACCGGCCTTGTAGCGCAGGCCCATCCCGACCTTGCCGGAGCCGGCCGGTGCGGTAGAAGGCGGGCGCCATGCCGCTCCACCTCCTGAAACTCTGCGTCGGCGCCGACTCGCCCGGGGACCTGCGCGACTGGATGGACCAGCGCCTGCACGTCATGCGGCAGGCCGGCGAGGCGCCGGAACACCGCCACACGACCCGCATGGTCCCCAAGCGCAGCGACGAGCTGCTGGACGGCGGATCGCTCTACTGGATCATCCGCGGCGAGATCGCGGTGCGTCAGCCGCTGGTCGCGGTGCGCCCCTTCACCGACGAGGGCGGGATCGGCCGCTGCCATCTCGTCCTGCACGACGCCATCGTGCCGGTCGACCCGCGGCCACACCGCCCCTTCCAGGGCTGGCGCTACCTCGAGCCGGGCGACGCCCCGCCGGACTTCGCGGCGGTGCAGGCCGACATCGCCGCCATGCCCGAGACGATGCGGCGCACCCTGCGCGACCTCGGACTGCTTTGATCGGATTCCGGCGCCCTTGCGGCTGCCGGGCCTGCGCCCGATCTTCTCGGGGCCGGCGGATCGGGGAGGGGTGGCGCATGGACGACAAGCATCGCTCGCTCGCCGCCGGCACGGGAACGCGCGCCGCCGTCGATGCCTTTCTCGACCGTGCGGGCGTGCCGGCCGAGGCGCCCTCCGGACGCGGCCGCCTGGTCTTCGCCATGGACGCCACCATGAGCCGGCAGCCGACCTGGGATCTCGCGATCCAGCTGCAGGGCCGGATGTTCACCGAAACCGAGGCGCTCGGCGGGCTCGAGGTCCAGCTCGTCTACTTCCGCGGCCTTGCCGAATGCCGGGCGTCCCGCTTCATGGCGGGCGGCGCGGGCCTCGCCAAGGCTATGGCGCGCATCAAGGTGGAGGGCGGCAATACGCAGATCGGCCGCGTGCTGTCCCATGCGCGGGACGAGGCCCGGCGGGGCCGGGTCGCGGCGCTGGTCTTCGTGGGCGACGCGCTGGAGGAGCGCATCGATCCCCTATGCTCGCTGGCGGGCGAACTCGCCCTGCTCGGGGTCAAGGCCTTCATGTTCCACGAGGGGCGCGATGCGGCGACGGCGCGCGGCTTCAAGGAGATCGCCCGCCTGACCGCCGGGGCCTACGCGGCGTTCGACGCCGGCTCGCCGCAGCGCCTCGCCGCCCTGCTCGGGGCCGCCGCCGCCTATGCGGCCGGCGGCCGCGCGGCGCTGGCGCTGCGTCACAGCGAGGACGGCGTGGCGCAGAACCTGCTTTCGCAAATCCGCCAACCCTGAAATACTGATTCGATGCCGTTCCTGATCGCCGGTCTTCTGCTGCTCTGGATCGTTTCGGTCGGCCTCAAGGGATTCGTCAAGGCCAACCCGGCCGCCATGGCGCTGCTGATGCGACGCCTCGGCGGGGTGGCGGCGCTGCTCGGCGCACTCTTCATGCTGCTGCGCGG
>CAXUMV010000013.1:0-734 GCA_964252065.1 uncultured Lichenihabitans sp. | reverse complement strand
GCCCTCGGCCTGACGGGCCTCGCGTTCTGGATGGTGAACGGCCGCCGTCCCACCGTCTTCAAGGGCTTTCCCGGCGCCCGGCCGCGCGCCCGGCGCGTCTCGCGCGTGCGCTCCCCCATGATCGAGATGGAGCTCGACCATGCGACGGGCGCGATGACGGGCAGCGTGCTGGCCGGCGCCGACGAGGGCGCCGCGCTCGACCAGCTGAGCTGGACGCGCTGCCACGCGCTGTTCCGGCGCTGCCTCGCCGACGACGCCGAAGGCGCCCGGCTGCTAGAGGCGTATTTCGACCGCCGGTTTTCCGGATGGCGTGAGGCATCGGACCAGGGGAACGGCGACCCGCGGGGCGAGCCGGCGGCCGGCGGCCGGCGGGCTCCCGGCACCATGTCCGAGGATGAGGCCCACGAGGTGCTTGGTCTTGCGAAGCGCGCGAGCCGGGAGGAGATCACCCGGGCGCATCGCGCGCTCATGAAGAAGCTCCACCCCGACCATGGCGGCTCGACCGACCTCGCGGCCCGGGTGAACGAAGCGAAAGACGTGCTGCTGCGACGACATCCCTGATACTCGACGAAGGGCGTGGCGGGGAACGGCGAAGGTCGGGTCTCAATCCCGGGTGGCGAAGCAGGCGAAGCCCGAGCGTTTCAGCGCGCGGCAGGCCTGTTCGGCTTCGGTCGTGTCCAGTCCCGCGAAGCGGGCGCGGTAGAGCGTCGCATCGCCTTTGCGGACCTTCTCGG
>CAXUMV010000012.1:0-20142 GCA_964252065.1 uncultured Lichenihabitans sp. | reverse complement strand
GCCGAGCCGGTCGTGCGCCGCCAGCGAGGCGAGGCGCCGGCGGGTCGCATCGGGAAGCGGCGTCTCGGGGTCCGTCATGAGGTAGCAGATGCCCTGCCGGCGGCCGCGCCCGACGCGGCCGCGCAACTGGTGCAGCTGGGCGAGACCGAAGCGTCCCGCGTCCAGCACCACCATGGTGTTGGCGCGCGGCACGTCGAGCCCGCTCTCGATGATGCTGGTCGCAAGCAGCACATCGCCCCGCCCCTCACCGAAGGCCACCATGACCTCGTCCACGACCTCGCCCTCGAGCGCGCCGTGGGCGATGACGACCGTGAGCTCGGGGGCAAGCTCGGCCAGCTCCTGCGCGAAGCGCTCGAGATCGGCGACCCGCGGCACCACCACGAAGCTCTGGCCGCCCCGCCCATGCTCGTGCATCAGCGCGGTGCGCACCGTCGCAAGGTCGAAGGGGGCGAGCAGGGTGCGGATGGGCCGGCGCCGCGCGGGGGCGGTCGCGATGACGCTCATCGCCTGCAGGCCGACGAGCGCCATCTGCAGCGTGCGCGGGATGGGGGTCGCGGTCAGTGTGAGGCTGTGCACGGCGTCCCCGAGCGCACGGAGCTTGGCCTTGTCGGCGGCGCCGAACCGCTGCTCCTCGTCGACGATCAGCAGGCCGAGCTCGGCGAACGCGACGCCCTTGCCTATCAGAGCGTGGGTCCCGACCACGAGACGGATGCGGCCGTCGGCCAGCCCGTCCTTGACCTCGTGCGCCTCGTCCTCGCCGACGAGGCGCGACAGCTGGGCGACCTCGACCCCGATGGCCTCGAAACGCTGCCGGAACGTCTGGACGTGCTGGCGGGCCAGCACCGTGGTCGGGGCCACGACCGCGACCTGGCGCCCGGCCAGCACCGCGGCCGCCGCTGCCCGCAGGGCGACCTCGGTCTTGCCGAAGCCCACGTCGCCGATCACCAGCCGGTCCATCGCACGGCCTGAGGCAAGGTCGGCCAGCACGTCGGCGACCGCCCGGCCCTGGTCCGGGGTCAGGAGATGACGGAAGCCGCCGCAAAAGCGCTCGTAGTCGGCGGGCGGCGGAACGAGCGCGGGCGCCGGCGTCTCGGCCTTGCGCATTGCGATGGACACCAGCTCGCGCGCCGTCTCCCCGATGTCGGCCAGGATGCGGCCGCGACGCTTGGCCCAGCCCTCGCCATGCAGGCGGTCGAGTGCGACGTCCTGGCCGCCGCTGTAGCGCCACACCCGGCTCAGGTCGTCGACGGGCGCAAGGAGGTCGGTCCCCCCGGCGTAGTCGAACCGGGCGGTCTCGAGGGCGCCGGCCTCGCCCACGGTCTCCAGCGACCGCAGCACGCCCATGCCATGGTCGAGATGCACCACGGCGTCGTCGAAGGCGAACTCGCCGTCGAGGCCGTGCCAGGGCAGGCGGCCGGGCGCGTGATGGGCGCCGGTCGCACGGCTGCCCAGGAGGTCGCCCGCCGTCACCAGGGTGATGCCCGCGGGCTCGTCTACGAAGCCGTGGTCGGCGGGAAGGCGCATCGCGAGCACGGCGCCGGCCGGGGCGCGGGCCACCTCGCTCCAGCCCGCGACCGGGGTGGCCGTGCCGGGCACGGCATGACCGGCCTGCTTGACCATCGCCGCGAGGGCGCGCTGACCCGGCGCGGCGAGCACGATGCGCCGGCCCGCCTCGTGCTCGGTTCGCAGGAACGCCCGGAACGCCCGGCCGACCTTGCTCTCGAGGAAGAAGCGCGCCACCGGCCCGCTCGGCTGGCCGTCCGGGAAGGGCACGAGGCGGCGTCCCGTGCCCCGGCGCCACTCGTCCCCGGTGAGATAGAGGCGGTCCGGCGCCAGCGGCACGCGCCCGCCGTCGGTCTCGCGCGGGCGGTCGACCGTCAGCCGGGCCTGGTAGGCCTCCTCGATCTGCCCGGGCAGGCTGTCGAAGAGCGGGGCCGCGGCCTCCTCGACCGTGACCTTGGCCTTGGGCAGCAGCGTGAACAGGGTGCCAAGCGCCGGATAGGCGGCCGGAAGCCCGTGTTCGGCGCCGAGCCCCCGGTCGGGCATGGCCTCGCCCTCGCGCGCGACGAGTTCCGAGACCGGGCCGATCTCCACGCGCGCGAGGGCGGCCCTGTGACGGCGCTGGCTGACCGGATCGTAGTGATGGAGGTCGGCAGCCTTGAGATCGTCGAGCACGATCCGGCAGGGCGCCTCGCCGGGCGGGAAGATGTCGACAACCTGCCCGTGAAACGCGTAGCGGCCAACCTCCTCGACCGATTCGGCCGGCACGTACCCCATGCGCAGCAGCGCCGGCTCCAGCGCCGCCTGCTCGACGCCATCGCCGGCCTCGATGGTCACGAGGGTTCCCGCCGCCTCGAGCGGGGGCAGGCGCTGCAGGGCCGCCTCGGGGGTCGTGACCAGGACGGCAGACCCGTGGGCCGCGCCGACGTCGCGGATGGCCCGCATGCGCAGCCCCATGATCTCCGCCGAGGGCGACGCCCGGTCGTAGGGGAGGCAGTCCCAGGCCGGCAGGAACCGGCAGACCCGGTCGGGCAGCATGGCCTCGAGCAGCCGCGCCAGCAGCTCCGCCTTGTGCTCGCCGGCCACGACCACGATCGCCCCTTGCGGGTGCCGGACCACCCCGCCGATCAGCTGCGTGGCGAGGAAGGCGGCGGAACGCAGGGACATCGGGAACTCGCAAGACTGAGATGCAACGACGTTCGGGAACGCCCGATGCCCCGCTTTGTCCCTCGAACGCGGGGACCCGCGACAGTCGAACTCAGGCCGGTGTGCCTCAAGGGCAGGCGCCGCCTCGTCGCGATGCGTTCACCATCGTCGAGGGCCTTTGCCGCGCCCGGCGGAACAACCCTCCCTCCCCCCGCGTCTTGCCCACGCCCCGTGCCGCATCAAGCCGCCGGATTTCTTGGGAGGATGTCATGCCTTTATCCCGCCGCTCGACCTGGGTCGCCATCGGCGTCGCGGCCCTGACGGTTCTGGGCTCGGCCAGCAGCGCCTTTGCCGACCGCAACATGTACACCCGCTCGCGCGCCGGCGTCGGCCCGCAGTACGGCCACCATCGCCATATGGCCTCGCCGTTCGGACCCCACCGGAAGATGCGTCACCACTACCGGCACCGCCGCATGTACTGACGGCCGCATGGGGGCGGGACACCCCGTCCCCAAAGGCTCCGAACGCGGGTCAACGGACGAAGCGGATGATATGGCCCTTCCCCGCTTGCGGGGGGCAAACGCCGCGTCCGTTCACCTGGGTTCGGAGCCCTGATCCCGTTCCCGCATCGATTGCCAGCCCGCCGGAGTATGCTAAACGACGGCACGGGCAGGTTCTGATCGGCGGGGCATAGCGCAGTCTGGTAGCGCGGAAGTTTTGGGTACTTCAGGTCGTAGGTTCGAATCCTGCTGCCCCGACCATTGACGAGCGGCCGCCGAGCCGGCACCTGTCGCGGCAAGACACCCCGCCCAACGAGGACCGATCGAGCCATGGCCGTTGCCCGCATCTTCCGCCCGACCCGCGCCGCAACGCAGTCCGGCCGCGCCCGCACCAAGGCCTGGGTCCTGGTGTTCGAGGCGGCGGAGGCCCGCAGCATCGAGCCGCTGATGGGCTGGACGAGCTCGTCCGACATGACCTCCCAGGTCAAGATCAGCTTCGACAGCAAGGAAGACGCGGTGGCCTACGCCGACAAGCACGGCCTCGCCTATCGCATCGACGAGCCGCCGCTGCAGGGCACGCGGCAAGGTTTGTCGTACTCCGACAACTTCAAGTCGACCCGCCTCGGCCAGTGGACGCACTGACCCGCTGACCGGCCCCGTAGCTCAGCAGGATAGAGCAGCCGCCTTCTAAGCGGCAGGTCGCAGGTTCGAGCCCTGCCGGGGTCGCCAGAGCCGAAACGCGGGACTGCGCGTTCGGCTCACGCCACCGCGTCGGCCGGCATCGGCGCCGTCTCGGCATAACCGACGGCAGCGTCCCGCAGGATGTTCACCACGACGTCCAGCGAGCCATCGTGGAGAAGGTCGTTGTGCCGGCCCCCGATCTCCATCAGGCGGAGATTGGGGCAGAGCCCGGTCCAGCGGGCCCGGTTGTCGTCGCCGAAGGTGTCCGTGCGGACCAGCACCCCGGGCGCCGGGCTCGGGCGCGGCCGCCATCCCTTGAGGGCCTTGCCGCGCAGATGCGCCAGCATGGCGCGGCGGACCGGGTCCGAGCGCTCCTGGCCGACATGGTCCGGGGAGACGGCGGACCAGGCCATGCGCCGCGTCGTATCCGTGCTGGCCGCGACCTGGAACAGGGTCTTGACCGTGCGCTTGGCAGAGGTCGCGCGCCGGAACAGCTCGAACCAGCCCTGCATCTCCTCGCTGACGAAGGGCCCGTCCAGCACGGCCATGAAGCTGACCGCCCTGCCCTGGTCGGCCAGCTGGGCGGCGACTTCGAGCACCGTGCTCGCCCCGAAGCTGAAGCCGACGAGCGCCACCGGGCCGGCCGGCTGATGGTAGGCGATCTGATCGGTCACGAAGGCCGCCGTGGCTCTCATGTCGGTCAGGACCGACCCCGGGCACCCCGCGTCGGGCAGCTCGACGACGGTAAAATTATAGTGCTCCCGCAGCCGCTCGCGAAAAAGCACGAGATCAGGTTCATCGCCGCAGACGCCTGGCACCAGAAATGTCTTGGACATCAATCGCGCGCTCACCATGCAGACCCAACATGCCTGCGATGTCACGGATAGCCCGAATGCGCAGATCAGGAACCACTTCCCACCTGCACGTCCCCGCCTTCGACCGCGACTCCGCAATCCAGGGCGAGAATTTGGCAAAAAATATCCGACGAATAAAGGCCCATTAACGCTTTTGGTAAATGCCCGGTGAGTCGGCACGATGTGCGGCGAGCGTGCAACACCTTTTGTTCCGTGCCGGCGTCGCGGCACGGCGGAATTACGCCTCGCGTTCCTCGCGGCGCAGCAGGGCCTCATCGATCTGGGCGAGGAGCAGGTCGAAGTCGACGGGTTTGGGGTGGTGCTCGTCGCAGCCGGCCGCCAGCGCCTTGGCGCGGTCCCCGCTCATGGCATGCGCCGTCAGGGCGATGATGGGAACGGTGTCGGCGCGCTCGCGCAGGGTGCTCGCGACCGTCCAGCCATCCATCAGCGGCAGGTTCATGTCGAGCAGCATGAGGTCGGGCGCCTCGCTCTCGGCCATGCGCAGCGCGTCCGGGCCGTCCCGGGCCAGCACCACGTCGAAGCCCCGGCGCCGCAGGCGCCGCGACAGGAAATCGGACAGTTCATCATGATCTTCGACGAGGAGCAGCTTGGTCACGAAACGCCTTGATGCGAAGCTCGCCAGCCGCGCGTGGCGAGGGACGGGACAGCCCTTCAACATCGACGCTTCCCGATCCGTTGCAAGGACCTCGATGTGACCTCACGCCCAGACCCCGCCCTCGTGCCCGCCCCCGGCGCGGGGCTCGCCATCCTGCCCGTGCTCTACGCGGGGGCGGTGGTGGTGGCGGCGCTCTATTTCGGCCGCGAGCTCGTGGTGCCGCTGGTGCTCGCCTCCCTGCTCGCCTTCGTGCTCGCGCCGGCCTGCACGGCGCTGCAGCGGCTGAAGCTGCCGCGGGCCGCGGCCGTGACCATCGTGGTCCTGCTCGCTTTTGCGGCGATCGGCGGGCTGGGCACGATCGTGGGGCGGCAGGCGGCCGTGCTGGCGGGTAACATCGAGACCTACCAGGCGACCGTGCTCGACAAGTGGCACGCGCTCGGCCGCGGCGGCGGCCTGCTGGGGCGCCTCACCCAGCCGTCGAGGGCGGAGGCGGACGCCGCCGCGGGCGACGCCGCGGCGCTGCCCTTCGGCCTCGGCGAGGGATCGGCGCTGACCATCGCCCGCAGCGTCGCCCAGCCGCTGCTCGGGCCCCTCGAGGCGTTCGGGATCGTGCTCGTCTTCACGATCTTCATCCTGGTCTCGAGCGAGGACCTGCGCGACAGGCTCGTGCGGCTGCTCGGCCGCCAGGACCTCCACCGCACGATCCTGGCCATGAACGATGCCGCGCGGCGGCTGTCGCACTACTTCCTCTACCAGCTCGGGCTGAACGCCGGGTTTGGAACCCTGATCGGGCTCTGCCTGTGGTTCGCCGGTCTGCCCAACCCGCTGCTGTGGGGGATCCTCGCCGCCGTCATGCGGTTCGTGCCCTTCATCGGGGTGTTCATCGCGCTCGGGCCGCCCCTGCTCCTCGCGCTCGCGGTGGTTCCCGGATGGTCGCTGGCGCTTCTCGTGCTCGCCTTGTTCGTCGCCTCGGAGATGGTCATGGGCCAGGTGGTCGAGCCCCTGATCTACGGGCACAGCACCGGGCTGTCGCCGCTCGCCGTGATCGTGGCGACGGCGTTCTGGGCCCTGCTCTGGGGTCCGATCGGCCTTCTCATCGCCACGCCGCTGACCGTGTGCCTGGTGGTGATCGGCCGCCACGTCGAGGCGCTCGCGTTCCTCGACGTCATGCTCGGCGACACCGCCCCGCTCGAGCCGCCCGAGACCTTCTACCAGCGGGCGCTCGAAGGCCAGGCGACCGTGCTGGTGCCGGCCGCGCGGCGGCGCATCGCCAAGTCCTCCCTCACCGACTACTACGATTCGGTGGCCCTGCCGGGCCTTGCCCTGGCGCAGGGGGATCTGGTCCGCGATTCCCTCGCCTTCGAGCGCCTGGAGTCGATCCATGCGCAGATCGAGGTGCTGCTGACGCGCCTGGTGCAGGCCGACCCCGGCGAGCGCCGGCGCGCCCCGCCGGCCGGCGACCTTCCGGCCGACTGGCGCGCGCCGGGCGCGGTCGTCTGCATCCCGGGCCGCGGCCAGCTCGACGACCTGGCCGCCACCATGGCCGTGCAGGCCCTCGAGGCGGCCGGCTTCGGGGCCGCGACCCAGTCCAACATCGCCCTCGGCGCCGCGACGGACGCCGATCTCGGCGGCACGCGCCTGTGCTGCCTGTCGGTGCTGGAGGACGGCAGCAGCGTGCCGGCGATCCGCTACTTCATCCGCCGCATCGAAAAGCGCATGCCCGGCGCGGCGATCGTGGTGGCCCTGTGGCACGCGGGGCGCGACAGCGCCCTCCTGGCGGCACTGCGGTCGGAGGGCGACAGCGGGCACCTCGTGCTGTCGATCGGCGAGCTGATCGCCTTCGCGCGGGCACTCGCGGCCCAGCTGCCGGACGAGGCGCGAGGCTGAGCAGCACCGCGAGCGGGCGCTTCGCGACATCGTGAAGCACGGACCGCCACGAGCCTCCGACGTTTGCGTCCATCATCGCGAACTACAAAAGGGCGGACGACATGAAGGCGCTTTGCTGGCACGGCACGAACGACATCCGATGCGACACCGTCCCCGACCCCAAGATCGAGGATGCGCGGGACGTCATCATCAAGGTGACCAGCTGCGCGATCTGCGGCTCGGACCTCCACCTCATGGACGGCCTGATGCCGACCATGAAGAGCGGCGACATCCTGGGCCACGAGTTCATGGGCGAGGTGGTCGAGACGGGGGCCGGCTTCACGAAGTTCAAGAAGGGCGACCGGATCGTCGTGCCCTTCAACATCAACTGCGGCGAGTGCCGCCAGTGCAAGCTCGGCAACTGGTCGGTCTGCCAGCGGTCCAACCGCAACGCCGCGATGGCGGCCGCCCAGTTCGGCTACACCACCGCCGGCCTGTTCGGCTACTCGCACCTGACCGGCGGCTATGCGGGGGGCCAAGCCGAGTATGTCCGCGTGCCGATGGCGGACGTCGCGCCCATGAAGGTGCCCGAGGGCATGAGCGACGAGGAGGTGCTGTTTCTCACCGACATCTTCCCCACGGGCTACCAGGGCGCCGAGCACTGCGAGATCAAGGGCGGGGAGATCATCGCGGTCTGGGGCACCGGCCCGGTCGGGCTGTTCGCCATCCAGTCCGCCAAGGTGCTGGGGGCCGGCCGGATCATCGCGATCGAGACCGTGCCCGAGCGGATCGCCATGGCCTGGAAGGCCGGGGCGACCGACGTCATCGATTTCGCCGCCGAAGACGTCTACGAGCGCATCAAGGAGATCAGCAAGGGCGAGGGGGCGGACGCGGTGATCGACTGCGTCGGCATGGAGGCGAGCGGCGCGCACGGGCTGGCCGGGATCATCGATGCCGCCAAGGAGAAGCTCACCTTCTCCGAGCGCACCACGGCGCTCGACCAGGCGATCCGGGCGGTGCGGCCCTGCGGCGTGGTCTCGGTGCCGGGCGTCTATGGCGGTCCCATCTCGGTCAACATGGGCAGCATCGTCCAGAAGGGCCTGACGATGCGCAGCGGCCAGACGCACGTGAAGCGCTATCTCGAGCCGCTGACCAAGCTGATCCAGGAGAAGAAGGTCGACACGACCTTCCTGATCACCCATCGCAGCACGGATCTGGCCGACGGGCCCGCGCTCTACAAGACGTTCAAGGAGAAGACGGACGGCTGCGTGAAGGTGGTCTTCCACCCCGGCGGCTGAGAGCCGCCTCGGGGCAGGCGTTCGGTCCTAGGCGGCCCGCGCGGTCGGGCGCGCCATGACCGGGACGCCGCGCTCCCTGTGGCGCGCGTCGCCCGGGCGCTCGAGGGAGAAGCGGGCCACCAGGGCCGCGAGCTTGTCGGCATCCTCCGACAGGCCGCGGCTTCCGTCCGCGGATTGCTCGACCAGCTGGGCGTTGTTCTGCGTGATCGATCCGATGGCCGCGACCGAGGCGTTGACGTCGCCGAGCCCCGCCGCCTGGTCGCTGGCCGCCAGCGAGATGGACGTCACGATGGCGTCGATCTCGGCGACCTTGACCAGGATGCGCTCGAGCGCGCCGCCGGTCTGCCGGACGAGGCTGACGCCCGAGCCGATCTGCCGCGCCGACTCAGAGACCAGCGTCTTGACCTCGCGCGCGGCATCCGCCGACCGCTGGGCCAAGGCCCGGACCTCGGAGGCCACCACCGCAAAGCCGCGGCCGGCATCGCCCGCCCGCGCCGCCTCGACCCCCGCGTTGAGGGCGAGCAGGTTGGTCTGGAACGCGATCTCGTCGATCACCCCGATGATCTGACCGATCAGCCCGGACGAGCGCTCGAGCTCGGCCATCGCCTGCACGGCGTCACGGACCGCGAAGCCCGTCTTCTCGGCCTCGACCTTGGTGTGGGACACGACGTCGTTGGCGTGCTTGGCCCGATTGGCGGTCTCGCGCACCGTCTTGGTGATCTTGTCGAGTGAGACGGTGGTCTGCTCGAGGCTCGCGGCCTGCTGCTCGGTCTTCTCCGACAGGTCGTCGGCCGCCTGGGACATCTTGCGCGCGCCCGCATGGATGGTCCGGGTGTTCTGGGCGACATCGCTGATGGCGTGGCGCAGCTGCGCGATCGCCTTGTTGAAGTCCGTCTCGAGCATCTGGTAGCTGGCGGGGAAGCGGGACAGCTCGCTCGTGAGGTCGCCGGCGGCCAGCTTGCGCATCGCGGCGGCGATCGAGCTCATAACATCGGTCTGCTCCTTGGAGGCCGTGGCCTGAAGCAGGTCGTGGTTGCGGCGCTCGGTGGCGCCGATCATGCGCTGCTCGACGGCTTCGGCCTGCGCGGCGGCCTGCGCCGTCACGTTGGCGCGGAACACCTCGACCGCGCGGGCGATCTCGCCCACTTCGTCCGTCCGGTCGAGCGCGTCGATCTGGACCGCGACGTCGCCGCCCGCCAGGCGCTCGGCGCTCTTGACCAGCGCCTTCAGCGGTTGCGACATGTTGCGGGCGAGCAGGAACGCCCCGACAGCACCGAGGATCGCGATCCCCAGCGCACCCCCGAACACGAAGCGCAGCTCGGCCGCGATGGAGGCGTTCTCGGCGGCGATCTGGGTCCGCGCATCCTGGCCGGCGAGCGTCACGGCCTTGTTCAGCAGGCTCTTGATGGCATCGCCGCTGTGGCGCATGACCTCGAGGGTCGCGATGGCCTTGGCCGGCCGAATGCCCAGCAGCACCTCGGCATCGGCCCGCCAGTGCGCGAACTGGTCGACAGCGTCCTGCGCGATCTGGCTCATGGCGGGGGTCAGGGCGGCCGCCTTCAACTGCCCCAGCCCGGCGGCGGTCGCCTGCGCCGACGATGTGAACGGAGGCTGGATGGCGGCCGGATCGATGAGATCCGTCATGGCCACGACACGGTCGAGGAGCGTGTCGGCCGCATCGAACGCGTCGCGGGAGGTGCGGCTCGCGTCGCTCGCCGTCACGGCCTTGTCGGCCAGGGAGGCGAGGTTGCTCAGCCCCGCCAGGCTCTCGAAGCCGATATAGCCGGACACCACGGCGCCGAGCAGGAGGAATCCGAGCAGCGGGGCGAGGATTTTGGTGTGGATCGACATCGCGGCCCCTAGTTCGGCAGGTTCGGCAAGGCGGTCTGCGTCTGTTCGGCCGTCAGCGAGCGAAGGAAGGCCAGCAGATCCTGCGTCTCGCCGGCGTCGAGGTCGAAGGGCTTCATGAAGTCCGACTTCGAGGGCCGGTCGATGCCGCCCGAGGCGTAGAACTGGACGATCGACTCGAGGTCGGCGAACTGCCCGTGGTGGCCGAAGGGCGCCCGGTAGATCAGGTTGCGCAGCCCGGGCGTCTTGAAGGCATGCTGGGCCTTGACGTTGTTGGGCTCGTACTTGCCGCGGCCGATGTCGTCGGTGTCCATGCCGAGGTCGTGGAACTTGTTGTCGGTGAAGTTCCAGCCGGTGTGGCAGTTGGAGCAGCCCGCCCTGCCGTTGAAGAGCACGAAGCCGCGCTTGGCGGCCGGGGTCATGGCGGACTCCTCGCCGTCGACCCAGCGGTCGAAGGGGGCTTCGCCGGCCATCACGGTCCGCTCATAGGTCGCGATGGCGGTCACCAGGTTGTCCTTGGTCACGCCCGAGCCGGGAAACAGCCGCTCGAACCATGCGTTGTACTCCGGCACGTTCTTGAGCCGCTCGACGATCTCGGGGAACTTGCCGTTCATCTCCGCCGGCGTCGTGATCGGCCCGTTGGCCTGGTCCTCGAGCGATTTCGCGCGGCCGTCCCAGAACAGCTGCGTCGACCAGGCGGCGTTGAGGATCGAGTTGGCCTTGCGGGCCAGCGGGGTGTTGGCCGACCCGATCGCGCCGGGGACGGGCACCTCGAACCCGAACGAGGGGTTGTGGCAGCTCGCGCAGCTGAGGTTCTGCGCCCCGCTCAGGCGAGGATCGAAGAACAGCATTTTGCCGAGCGTCGCGGTCTGCGGCGAATAGGCCGCGCCGTCCGGAAACGGGATGGCGCCGGGCCGCTTATAGGCCTGCTTCGCATCGTCCGACATCGCATCGACCGCCCATGCGAGGGTCATGCTGGCCAGAACCAGGAAGGCCGACGCAAGGATGCGGTCTCTCACAATCAATACCTCTGGCTCGATAGAATTCAATGGAGCATAAGGCGATGAATTGTTTCTAAACTGGACGGCCGCCCCTCCGTTCGGCCACGACGCTACGTGATCGGGTCGGCCTGCGGCGGGCGGCTCCCATCGTCGGGGCGGCAGGAGCAACGCCCGGCGCCTTGCCTCGTGGCGCCGCCCGTGCGAGGCCTGCCGTCCCCTGCTCCCTCCCCTCAAGGCCTCCTTGCGGCTCACCATCACGACCTGGAACATCAACTCGGTGCGGCTGCGCCTGCCGCTGGTGCGCCAGCTGATCGATCGGCACCACCCGGACGTGCTCTGCCTGCAGGAGACCAAGTGCCGCGACGACGCCTTCCCGCTCGCCGCCGTGCGCGACCTCGGCTTCGAGCATGTCGAGATCAACGGGCAGAAGGGCTATCACGGGGTCGCGGTGTTCTCGCGGCTGCCCCTCGCGGGGGTCGAGAAGCGGGCGTTCTGCCGCCATGGCCACGCGCGCCACATGGCCGTGACGCTCGGGCCCGAGGCGGGCGCCGCGGCCGGCCTCACGATCCATAATTTCTACGTGCCGGCCGGGGGCGATGTGCCGGACCCCGCGCTGAACCCCAAGTTCGCCCACAAGCTGCACTTCCTCGACACCATGACCGAGGGGCCCGACCGCCTCCATGCCACGCGCGCCGTGGTGGTGGGCGACCTCAACATCGCGCCGCTCGAAACCGACGTCTGGAGCCACAAGGAGCTCCTCAAGGTGGTCAGCCACACCCCGATCGAGGTCGAGCGTTTCGGCCGCGTGCAGGGGGCCGGCCCGTGGGTCGACGCCATGCGGGCCAAGATCGATCCGGCGGAGAAGCTCTACACGTGGTGGAGCTACCGCGCCCTCGACTGGGCGGCCTCCGACCGAGGCCGGCGGCTCGACCACGTCTGGCTCAGCCCCGACATCGCCCACACGCTGCAGGACATCGACGTGCTCAAGGAGGCGCGCGGCTGGGATCGGCCGTCCGACCACGTGCCCGTGACGGCTACGCTGCTGTTCTGACCGGCGGTCTGGACGGTGCTCCTGCACGAGGGTCGGCGTCGCCGCGAGGCGCGACGCGCCATGGCCACCCAAGGGACCATGCGGATGCCCGAAGGTGGCTCTCGCGATGACGGGAGCGTCGCCAGGACGGACCGAGCCAGCTTCGCTTCACGCGCCGAGGCGGCGGGCGAGGTCGTGCGCGAGGGTCTGCCGGACCGCGGCGGCACTGCCGGGGAACTCGCCGAGCACGCGGTAGAACAGCCGCCGCGTGATCCGCAGCAGGGTCGTGGGTTCGCGGGCCGTCGCGGTCGCGGCGCGCCGGGTCTCCACAATCAGCGCCCGCTCGCCCAGCAGCGCGCCGGGCCCGGCCACGACGGCATCCCCCGGCCCCGGGCCGTCCACCGCGACCGAACCGGCCAGCACCACGAAGCCGCCGTCGGCCGCCTCCCCGCGCCGGAACAGGACGTCCCCCGTCCGGAACACCCGCGTCTCGGCCGAGAAAGCGATGAGCCGCAGGGCCTCGGTCCCGAGCGGGGCCAGCAGCGGGATGGCGGCGAGGCGCCGGATGTCCTGCTCCAGCGTCACGGGATCAGGCGGTAGCCCCCCGCCTCCGTGACGAGAAGCTGCGCATGGGCGGGGTCGATCTCGATCTTCTGCCGCAGGCGATAGATGTGGGTCTCGAGCGTATGGGTGGTCACGGCGGCGTTGTAGCCCCAGACCTCCCGCAGCAGCGTGTCGCGATCCACCACCTGCGAGCCGGCGCGGTAGAGGAAGCGCAGGATCGCCGCCTCCTTCTCGGTGAGGCGCATGCGGCCGCCGGCCTCGCTGACGAGGTTCTTGCCGCCGGGACTGAACGTGTAGGCGCCGATCTGGAACAGGGCGTCGAGGCTGCCGTCGTGCTGGCGCAGGTGCGCCCGGATGCGGGCGAGCAGGACCGCGAAGCGGAAGGGCTTGCTGACGTAGTCGTTGGCGCCCGACTCGAGCCCGAGCACCGCATCGTCGTCCCCCGCCGCGCCCGTGATGAGGATGATCGGGTTCTTGAACCCGCGCTGCCGCATCAGGCGGACGGCCTCGCGCCCGTCGAGGTCGGGCAGCCCGATATCCATCAGCACGACGTCGGGCGCCTCGCTCGCCACATGGTCGAGCGCGTCCCGGGCGGTGCCGGCCTGGCGGGGCACGAACTCCTCATGCAAGGCAAACTGCTCGACCAGCAGCAGACGAAGATCGTTGTCGTCATCGACGATCAGGATCTTGCGAGCCTGCGACATGCATCCTTCTTTCACTTCGCATGGAACAGGGGACGCTGCGCCCCCCTGTCCCGGCCCGGGGGAAACGGCCGGCCGCGCCGGCTCCAGCCGCGGCGTCCGCTCCCTGTCCGCACCCGCCTTCATGGCAATCGACGCGGCCGGACGGTTCCGCGACCGCTTCAAATTGCTTAAACAGCGCAGCGAGCGCAAGCGGCAAACGCCGCCATGCACCACCCTGCCGGCCGGACCATGAAGCGATCCACGACCCCCCGTCCCCTCCGGACCAGGCTCGCGACCGTGATCGTGACACGGGTTCCGGGCACCCGGTCGCGCGGACGCCTGCGGGCCGGCGCGCTCGTCCTGCCCTGCGTGCTGGGCGCGGGCGGGCTGTCGCGGCACAAGCGCGAGGGCGACGGCGCGACCCCGATCGGCCGTTTCGCGCTGACCGGCGGGTTCTTCCGTCCCGACCGCGGGCCGCGGCCCGCCTCGCGCCTCGCCCTGCGCCCGAGCCGGACAGACGATGGCTGGTGCGACGATCCCGCGAGCGGCTGCTACAACCGGGCGGTCCGCCTGCCCTTCGGGTCCGGCCACGAACGCCTGTGGCGCGAGGACCAGCTCTACGATTGCGGGCTGGTGCTCGACTACAACCTCGCCGCGCCCCGCAAGGGGCGGGGCAGCGCCATCTTCCTCCACGTCATGGCCGAGGCCGCGACCCCGACGGCCGGCTGCGTGGCGCTCCGGCCCGGCGACCTCCGCCGCCTGCTGGCCCGGCTCGCGAAGCGCTGCCATGTGGTGATCGGCTAGGCGGGGGGCAGCCTGACGCGTGGGCTTCACCTCCGACGCCACCGGATCGGCTGCCATCAGCTGTGACGTTGTCCTCCGACTTCCGGAAAAAGCAGCGCTTCGTAATCTCGCGCCCCGTGAACGATGTGCACGATGTAAACCGTGTCGGCATCGACTCGATAGAAGATCAGATAGTCGCGATAGACCCGGCGTCGGATGCCAAGACCGGCATAGCGCGGCACGATGGGGAAGGATTCAGGTGACGCGGCGATCTCGCGCGCTTTGGCCTGCAGCTCGCGGACGAACAGGCGTGCCCGCGTGACGTCGTCCCGGGCGATGAACGAAGCGATGTCTCCGAGGCCGGCTTTGGCCAAGTCGGAGAACAGAACCTTCATGCAGGAGGTTTGGCGAGTGCCGCCAGTGCTGCGTCGAGGTCGTTGAAGACGGAGTCGGCATCGTGAACACGGCCCGCGTCGATGTCAGCGAGACCGCGCGCCAGGGCAGTGTCCAGCAAGGCGAAGCGGCGTTCGCGCGCCTCCATCAGGCGCAAGGCGTCCCGCAGGACTTCGCTGGCATTCTGATACCGGCCGCTAGAGAGCTGGCCTTGGACAAACGATTCGAAATACTGCCCAAGAGAGTAGCTGCTTGGCACCGAAGACCCCTTATTAGCAAAGGATGATAATCCAAGGCGGGGTGCGGTCAAGTGGCGTTCGCCTGAGACGGTGCGGGTCAAAGCCCTCAATCTTGTAACGGTCGTCCGCGTCTGCGGAATGCGTGAGCGGCTGATCGCCGGTTGTGAACAGGATTTCGCCATGCTGCCGCTGGTTGCGCCAAGAAAGACGCGGCGAGGTTTGAACGCCGGGCGCGTTGGCGCGTTAGCGTCCCAATAGGCCTGCTGCGGCGACGATGCCGGCAGCCGTTGCCGAATGAAGGATGTCCTCATGCGTATCGTTCCTATGGCCGCTCTGGCGGCCGCCATCGCCGTCTCGACAGTCGTGCCAAGCTTCGCCCAGGCTCCTGCGTTCAGGCCGCCGGGCGGAGGATTTCATGGAGGCGGGCCGGGCGGCGGCGGGCGTCAGTTGGGTGGCCCCGGCGGCGGCGGGCGTCAGTTCGGTCCCGCCCTCGGCGGGCGTCAGGTCGGCAACGGTCCGCGCCCGGACGGGCGGCGGTTCGTCGGCGGATCGGGGTATAACGGCGGCTACCGGCATCGCGGCTACGGGGCGGCCGTGGGGGCCGGCGTCGCCGGGCTTGCGGCAGGCGCCCTGATCGGCGGCGCCATCGCCAATCAGGGATATTACGGCAACCCGGGCTACGGGTATGGCGGATACGGCGTCCCGACCTACGACGAGTCGGACGACGGTCCGGGTCCGGTCCTGGCCGAGCAGGAGGATGTCGGGCCCGCGGGCGAGGGCGCCGACTACTGCGCGCAGCGCTACCGCTCCTACGACCGGGCGAGCGGCACCTATCTCGGCTACGACGGCGAGCGCCATCCCTGCCCATGACGGCGGCGGCGCCGTCGTGGCGCCTCTCACGATGACCAGGCCCTTCTCCCCACCCGGGGAGAAGGGCTTTTTCGTTTATGGAAAGCGCCGGCTCAGCGGCGGCGGCGAAGCTCGACGCCGAGGTGCTCCTCGATGATCGCAAGGTTGCGCAAATTGGCCTTGAACGCGACGTCGAACAGGTCGCCGAGGATCGGCACGGAGCCCGCGACGGCCTCGATGGCGACGTTGCGCAGCATGCGGCCGAGCAGCGGACCGGGGACGCCGAGCAGCCGGGCCTCGTTGACGATATAAAGCGAAATCCCGGCCAGGATGGCGTCGCCGGCGGCCGGCGCGAGGCCGATCACGCTGTTCAGGCCGAAGCGGAACCGCGTGAACGGGAGCGCGAAAACGCCGTCGATCAGCCAGGCCAAGCGCCGGAGATTGGCGAGCCGCGTCTCGAGCGCCTGGGCGCTTCCCGGGAAGGGCGGTCCGGCAAAGCCCTGCATGGTCCTCTCCCCCCGTCCAGCCTCACCCCCAGATGGGGAGGCGGGCCGGCCTTGCAATGCGCCTCAGCCGCTTGTCTCCGCTCTCACCCGCTCGGCGAGGCGCCGCAGCACGCCGTCGATCTCGTGCGGCTGGACGACGGCGTGCCGGATGAGGTCGTCGAAGCGCCTTGCAAAGTGGCGGATGTGGTCCGAGCCATTCAGCACCAAATAGCTCGGTCCCAGGAACAGCACCGCCCGCTTGGGCCCGAACACCGTGAAGGGCGCCGAATACAGGGTGCGCAGGTCGAACAGATACACCCGAAGCCCCGGATACGCGGCGCGATAGATGTCGGCGAGTTGCTCCAGCTGGTCCAGCCGATCCGACCGCGGCAGGCCTTCCCAGATGTCCTGGCCGGCCGCAAAGGCGGACAGGCGCTGCACCGCAACGCAGACCTCAACGTCATGGCCGGGCCGGACCATGTAGTCGAGCCGCGCCCGCACGGCCTCGAGCCGGGTGGAGGCGTCGTTGAGGCCCGGCCCATACTCGAACCGCAGCACGGCGGGAGTCTTGACGAAGTCGGGCAGCGCGACCGGCACGGTGCGGATGCGGTAGCCTTCGGCCTCGTTGAGCCAGGCCACGAACTGGTCGTCGGCCGGGCCGTGCTGATGCTCCTCGATCTGCAGCATGGCCTGGATGATCTCGGCGCCGATCTCCTCCCGCTGGCTGACGCCGAGCAGCCAGTCGATCGAGACATGCGCGGTCTCGGCGATGGCGATGAGCGTGTCGGCGCGCGGCAGGCGCGGATCGGGGGCATCCAGAAGCTGCGCCAGCGTCGACCGGTCGATGCCGGCCTGCCGGGCGAAGCCGGCCGTCGTCGCGCCGGCGCGGGCAATCACCGTCTCCAGCCGCTTGCGAAACAGCGGCACCGCGGCGCGGCGTGTCATGGCAACTGTCCTTTTTGATGACGACAATCACCGAATGATGACATGCGCATCAGGAAACCACAAAATGCGCCAAGAGCAGCGTTGAGCCCGAGGACGCGAGTCCGCACACTCCCGAGAAGATTCGGCAAGACAGGTCAGGGACATGACGGTCCAGCTCACCCGTGGAACAGTGGCGCGCCGGCGGAGCCGTGTCGTCGAATGGCCGTCCGTCGTCCTCTGCGCCACGATCTATGGCGGCTTCCTGGCCCTGACTTTCTGGCATGCCCTGCTGCCCCACGCCGTCGTGGCGGTGCTCGGCGCGTGTCTCCTCGCCTGGCACTCGTCCATGCAGCACGAGTTCATCCACGGCCATCCGACGCCCTGGCGCAGGCTGAACCGGCTGCTCGGCTTCCCGCCGCTCAGCCTGTGGCTGCCGTTCGAATCCTACCGGATGTCGCACCTCGTCCATCACTGCGATGAGGCCCTGACCGATCCCTTCGACGATCCCGAAAGCTTCTACTGGTCGGCGGAGGCCTGGGCGGCGCTCGGACCCGTGGGCCGCACGGTGGTCCGCGCCCACACGACGCTCGCGGGCCGGCTCCTCATCGGCCCGGCCTGGAACATCGGCCGCTTCTGGCTGGGCGAGCTGCGGGCCATGCGGCGGGGCGACCACGTGCGGCGGCGGCTCTGGGCGTGGCATGGCCTGGGGGTCGCGTTCCTGCTCGTGTGGATCGTCGGCATCTGCCACATGAGTCTTGCGTTCTACCTGTTCGGCATCGTCTACCCGGGCACCGCGCTCCTGCTGCTGCGGTCCTTCGCCGAGCACCGGGCCGAGGCGGGCGTCTTCGAGCGCACCGCGATCGTCGAGAACAGCTGGGTGCTGGGAACGCTGTTCCTGTTCAACAACCTACACGCGGCCCATCACGAGCGGCCGCTGATCCCGTGGTACGAACTGCCGGCCTGGTACAAGGGCAACCGCGAGCGGCTGCTCGCCGCCAACGGGGGGCTGGTCTACGACGGCTACGGCGCGGTGATCCGCCGTTTCCTGCTCACCCCGCACGACGTCAACGTGCATCCCGTGGCCGGCCGGCGGCGTGGGGCGGCCTCATAGGGCCTGGCCGCGCTTCAGCCGGTTGAGGGCCCGGTCGAGCGCCTGGAGGAAGGCCGAGCGGTCCTTCGGCGTGAACGGGCGCGGGCCGCCGGTGATCTCGCCCGCGCCCCGCAGGTCGTCGAGAAGGTTGCGCGTGGCGAGCGCAAGGCCGATCGAGGCGGCCGTGAAGGGCTTGCCGGTCGGGGCGATCACGCCCGCCCCGGCCTTCACGCAGCGGGCGGCGAGCGGCACGTCCGCCGTCACCACGAGATCGCCCGCCCCGGCGCGCTCGGCGATCCAGTCATCCGCCGCGTCCGGTCCCGCGCCGACCACCGCGCGGGTGATGAAGCTGTCGCGCGGCACCGCGATGGGGGCGTTGGCGACCACCGTCACGGCCGCGCCGTGCCGCTCGGCGACGCGGTAGATCTCCGCCTTCACCGGACAGGCGTCGGCATCGATGAAGATCAAGCGGGGCCGCCCCGCGCCGCCTCGAGCTCGCGCGCCCGTCCGATCCGCGCGAGGCTTTCGCCGAACTCCGGATTGGCGAGGAGCGAGCTCCGGTAGAGGCCGACGGCCGCCTCGCGCAGCCGGCCCCCGCGGCCGAGCCGCGCATCGGCGAGCTCGATCATCAGGAGGTTCGGCCAGGCCTGCGGGCGCACGGCCGCGATCCGGGAGAGGAGGTCCGCCTCGGGCTCGTCCGGATGGGCCTGGGCCAGGATCATGGCCATGGCGGCCGTCGAGCGCGAGATGCCCATGTGGCAGTGGACCAGCAGGTGCCCCTCGGCCGGGGTGCCGTCCTCGAGCGAGCGACCGAAGGCCAGGATGGCGTCGATATCCGCCGCGGTCGGCGCGATCATGCCCGGCGCGGGATCGACGATGTCGTGGAACCGCAGCACGGTGCGCCGGTGCACCGGGTAGCCGGTGAAATCGGGGTCCGGCGTCGTGGGATCGAGGATCGACAGGACATGGGTGACGCGGCGCTCGCCGTGCCCGGCGATCTCGCTGAGCCCGCAGATGGTGAGAAGATCGAGGACTTTGCTTGCCATGGCGGCGGCATAGCACGGGGCGCGGGGCTGAGGGAACGCGTGGCTCGCGCGATCCCACCCGAGGTTCAGAGAAGGCCGGTCCCCGCGTAGAGCGCGGTCGCGGGCAGGTCGAGGCCGACGGCGGCAAGATGCACGACCGCGGACCCGCCCTTGTGGCGCCGCTCGGCCCAACCCGCCGCCCGGTCGTAGCACCGGATGTCGACAGAGGTCTGGCTCAGAACGACGTAGTGCTGGAGCGAGGGCAGCGTGGCATAGGCCTCGCGCTTCCAGTCGAGATCACGGCGGCGCGATGATGGCGAGATCACCTCGAACGCAACCGTCATGTCCTCGCAGTAATGACCTTCGATCGTGTCGCGGGAGCGGATCAGGACATCGGGGACCGGCATGCTCCGTGCGGACAGCTTGACGCCGAGGCCGGGCAGCATCTCCCAGGATGCATCCTCTTCAAGCCGGCCCAGCAGGAGGACGAGGTTCTTGACGACCTTCTGGTGGCCGTAGCTCGGCGAGGGGTTCAGGACCGGCTCCCCGTCGATGAGCTCCCAGCGCCCATCGCCGGGCTGCTGCTCGGTGAAGGCCAGGAAGTCCTCGACCGTCATCGAGGGCGCGTCGCGCAGCACGCTCATGCCGTCCTTCCGCGACGCGTTCCGTTGGGTTTACTGCACCAGTTGCGGCCCGCTCGGGCGCGCGGCCTCGCTTTCCTGCATGATGCCGAGCCGGCGCGCGACCTCCGAGTAGGCCTCCATCAG
>CAXUMV010000011.1:9538-20800 GCA_964252065.1 uncultured Lichenihabitans sp. | reverse complement strand
GCCTTGCGATGGAACGGTCGCTCAGCCGCGCAGCACCGCGTTCTCCGGATCGAACGGGCTTTCCGGGATCACGACCACGGGGCGGCGCTCGCCCAGGACCTCGATGGCGAGTTCCGTGCCGGGCTCGCCCAGGGCCGGCTCTACCATGGCGAGCGCGAGCGACTTGCCGACCCGCCAGCCATAGCCGCCCGAGGTCGTGCGGCCGACGAGCCGGTCGCCCTGGTAGACCGGCTCCGAGCCGCGGGCGTCGGCATCGGTCACCCCATGCACCTCCAGCGTCACCGAGCGGTTGCGGAAGCCTTCGGCCTTGCGCCGCATCAGTGCGGCGCGGCCGAGGAAATCGGCCTTCCTGCCATCGACGAAGCGGTCCAGCCCCGACTCCAGCGCCGCGTACTCGATCGAGAGCTCGCGCGGGATCAGCTTGTAGCTTTTCTCGAGCCGCAGGCTGTCCATGGCCCGCAGGCCGAAGGGCCGGAGGCCGAAGGGCTGGCCGGCCGCCATCACGCGGTCGAAGATGTAGTTCTGCATCTCGATCGGGTGGTGCAACTCCCAGCCGAGCTCGCCCTCGAAGTTCACCCGCAGCGCCGTCAGCACCGCGGCGCCGATCGAGACCTGCTGGGCCGTCAGCCAGGGGAAGGCGGCGTTCGACATGTCGGCGTCGGCGACCCGCTCCATCACGGCGCGGGACTGCGGGCCGGCCAGCACCAGGACGCCATACTGGGTCGTCACCCGGTCGATGCGCACGCCGACCTCGGGGGGCAGGAGCTTGGTGAGCGTATCGAAGTCGTGGCTTTCGAGGGCGCCGGCCGAGACGAGATAGAAGCGCTCCGGCCCGGTGCGGGTCAGCGTGAACTCGCACCGCACGCCGCCATGGGCCGTCAGCAGATAGGTCAGGGTGACGCGGTTCAGCGCCTTGGGCACGCGATTGGTCAGGATGGCCGACAGCCAGGCTTCGGCACCCCGGCCGCTGACCTCGAACTTGGCGAAGGCCGACATGTCCTGCAGGCCGACGCGCTCGTGCACGGCCCGGCACTCCTCGCCCACGATGTCGAAATAGTTGGAGCGGCGGAAGCTCCATCGCTCGACGGGGCGCTTGGCGTCCACAGCCGGGGGATGGTTCTCGTTGAGCAGCACCGGAGGCTTGTCGAGATCGGCCTCGCTGAGCGCGTAGCCCGGCGGGGCGAACCAGTTCGGCCGTTCCCAGCCGAAGGTCGAGCCGAACACCGCGCCGAGGTCGCGCATGCGGCCGTAGCAGGGCGTCTGGCGCAGCGGGCGGGCGGAGGCGCGCTCCTCGTCCGGGTAGTGGACCGTGAAGACCTTGGCGTAGGCCTCCTCGTTGCGCTCGATCAGGTAGCCTTGCGAGGCGTAGCGCCCGAACCGCCGGGGGTCGACGCCCATCATGTCGATCGAGGGCTCGCCCTCGACGATCCATTCGGCGAGCTGCCAGCCCGCCCCGCCCGCCGCGGTCACGCCGAACGAGTGGCCCTCGTTCAGCCAGAAATTCGGCACGCCGGCCGCGGGGCCCACGATGGGGCTGCCGTCGGGCGTATACGCGATGGCGCCGTTGTAGACCTTCTTGATGCCGACCTCGCCGAAGGCCGGGACGCGCTCGATGGCCGTCTCGACATGCGGCATCAGGCGTTCGAGATCCTCCTGGAACAGCTCGTACTCGCTGTCCTTGGACGGGCCGTCGAGGTAGCAGGCCGGCGCCCCCTTCTCGTAGGGGCCGAGCAGCAGGCCGCCCGCCTCCTCGCGCATGTACCAGGAGCTGTCGCTCTCGCGCAGCACGCCCATCTCCGGCAGGCCCTGCGCCCGGCGCGCCTGGATAGCGGGGTGGGCTTCGGTCACGATGTACTGGTGCTCGACCGGGATCACCGGCACTTCGATGCCGACCATACGCCCGGTCGCGCGGGCGAAGTTGCCCGAGGCCGAGACGACATGCTCGCAGGTGATGTCGCCCTTGTCGGTCCTGACCAGCCATTCGCCCGATGCGGTCCGCTCGATGCCAACGACGCTCGTGTTGCGGTTGATCTCCCCGCCCCCGGCGCGGGCGCCCCTGGCGAGCGCCTGGGTCAGGTCGGCCGGCTGGATGTAGCCGTCCTGCGGGTGCTGCATGGCGCCCAGGATGCCGTCCGTGTTGCACAGCGGCCAGATGGCCTTGAGCTCGTCGGGATCGAGGAACCGGACCTCGATACCCCCGATCGTCTTCGAGATGCCGGCATAATAGTGGTACTCGTCCCAGCGGTCCTTGGTCCGGGCGAGGCGGATGTTGGACACCGGGCGGAAGCCGACCGCCTGGCCGGTCTCGGCCTCGAGCGACCGGTAGAGGTTGACCGAGTATTTGTGGATCTGCCCGACCGAGTAGCTGACGTTGAACAGCGGCAGGAGGCCCGCGGCATGCCAGGTCGAGCCGGAGGTGAGCTCCTTGCGCTCGACCAGCACGCTGTCGCTCCAGCCCTTCTTGACGAGGTGATAGAGCGTCGAGACGCCGACGACGCCGCCCCCGATCACAACCGCGCGTGCCTGGCTTCTCATCGGGTCACCACCTCGTCGTCCGCGGGCGGCAGCGGCGGCCGCGGCTCAATGTTCCGGCTCGGCGACGCCGGATGTCGAGGAAACGTCGCATGCCGGAGAACCACGAGGCAAGGACGCGCGGGGGCATGGGCCTCAGCGGCGGAACAGGGCGTTCGCGACCGCGGAGGGGTGCCGGCGCGCGGGGCTGTCGAGCACCCGCGCCGCGCCGTAGATCGCCGCTAGCCCCCCGCCGATCACCGCAAGGTCGAGCCCGGCCGAGTGGCCCAGCCCGCCCGTCGCCACCTGCCCGGCGGCGGCGATCAGCGAGAGCAGCGCGAAGATCGAGAGGCTGTGACGGCCGATGACGCCGACGGCCGAAAAGGCGGGCATCGCGCTGATCCGGACCGCCCTCCCGAAGGCCGGAACGAGCAGCGCAAGGCACAGGAAATGGAGAAGGCGTCCCATGCCCAGCATCGTCTTGTCGAGGTCGCCATGCTCCCGGACGGCATCGAACAGCCCCGGCTCGGACCCGAACCCGTCGGTGGCGCAGAACAGCGCGGCACCGAGCACCGCGATCGCGGCCGCGGTCAGCCAGCGCGGCGCCGCCCAGGGATGCTGGCGCGAGCCGAGGCCGACCGCAAGGCCGACCGCCATCAGCAGTTGCCAGGCGAACGGGTCCAGGAACCACGTGCCCCGCATGGGCCAGGTCGGGACGTTGATTTCCAAAAACCGGGCCGCGGCGTAGAGGGCGAGGGAGCCCCCGAGCATCGCGGCGCGGCCGTATCGCGCCAGCCAGAGCAGGGCCGGCACCATCATGACCAGCACCACGTAGAGAGGCAGGATGTTGAAGTAGCCGAACTGGTGGCCGAGGGAGACGAGGCCCACGAAGGCGGCAAAGGGATCGTCGACCGCCAGATCGCGGCCATGGACGTCCATCAGCCCCGCATCGGGGAACATCGCGGCGCCGGCGGCGAAGATCGCCAGGCCCGCGCAGGACAGCGCGATGTGCGTCCCGTACAGCCGCACGGCCCGCCGCCCGAGCGACATGACGGCGGCGCCCTGCCGGCCGCCCGCGAACCTGTCGCGATAGGCGATCGCCAGCGACACGCCGGACAGAAACACGAAGGCCTCCGCCGAATCCGAGAAGCCGAAGTTGCGGTAGGTGAAGCGCTCGAAGATGTTGCCCGGCACATGATTGACGAAAATCGTGCACAGCACGACGCCGCGCCAGAAGTCGAGCGAGGCATCGCGGACCGGACGGCGCGGGCCCGGCACAGGCAAGGCGGACGGCCGGCTTGCCCCCTGTCCTTCGACGCGATCCGGCATGGTATCCACCCTCTGGGACGGCTTTCGCAGCTCGAGACGACCGCACGACGATCGGGGCCCGTCACCCGCGATGCGATGCGCGCCCCGCCGCGCACCGCGACATTGTCGGACTTGTCGCGGCTTGTTATGGCGTGGGCACGATCGGCTTCAAGCAAGAAGGCTGCCGTGATCTGCGGCTCCACCGGAAAATGCGCGCCAGCAGCATCCCTCGCCTCTCGAGCGTGCCGGCCGGCACTCGCCCTCGCTCTGCTGTGGCTGACCCTGCTTTGCTCCACCGCCGAGGCGGGCTCGCTGCGGCCGTTCCGCTATGACAGCGCCGCGCTCGGCAAGCCGCAGACGGCGCTGATCTACCTGCCCGCCGGGGAAGCGCCCGACGAAGGCTGGCCGGTGCTCTACCTGCTGCACGGGCTGCACGGGACGGCGCAGGACTGGAACACGCTCGGCAACATCGTCCCGACGCTGGACCGGCTGATCGCCGCCAAGCGGATCCGGCCCCTGGTCGTCGTCATGCCGGAGGGAAGCCAGTCGTGGTACGTCGACTCCGCCGAGGTCGGTGGGCCGGGCAACTACGCGACCGCGATCGGCCACGACCTGCCCGAGGCGATCGAGGACGCCTTTCCGGTGGGCGGCGACCGGCAGCACCGGGCGATCGCGGGCGTGTCGATGGGCGGCTACGGCGCCCTGCGGCTCGGCTTGGCGGCCCCGGAGCGCTACGCGGCCGTGGCGACGCTGTCGCCGGCGCTGTGGCAGAACATCCCCCTGCCCGCCCCCGGGCCGCCGGCGGCGTCCCCGCACGACCGGGCCCCGGCCCCACCCTATTTCCAGCACGTCGACGAGGCGACGGTGACCATCGGCATCGATCTGCCGCCCGACGGCCGGCATTTCGGGGCGGCGTTCGGCCTGCCGTTCGATCCCCGGCGCTTCAACGAGGCCAACGTGTTCACCCTGCTGCAGCAGGACGTGGAGGCCCGCAGGAAGCTGCCCGCCATCTACCTGTCGGTGGGCGACGACGACAGCCACCGCCTGTGGCGCGGCGCCATCGCCTTCTTCGAGACCATGCAGGCGAACAGCCTGGACGTGGACCTGCGGGTGACCGACGGCGATCACAACTGGACCCTGTGGCGGTCCACGCTGGTCGATGCCATCCTGTTCGCGGACGCCCATCTCGGCCGGCCGGCGGTGCGATGAGGCGGCGCCTGATCGCGAGCGTCGTCCTCGCGGTCGCGGCCGGCCCGGCCCACGCCATCGTCGGGCCGTCGACCGACGGTGGAGATCTCCGATCGGCCGTCGTCATGGTGCTGAACAGGAGCGGGGCCGTGGCCGGCTTCTGCTCGGGCATCGTGGTGCGCCAGGATGCCGTGCTGACCGCGGCGCATTGCGTCCCGCGAGGGGCGGTGATCAAGGCCCATTATCGCGAGGGGGAGACGATCGCGCTGCTCGACGTCGTCGCCGTGGAGCGAAGCCCCGGCTTCCGGCCGGACGCGATCCGCAAGCGGCAGCGCTCGATCGACCTGGCGCTGGTCCGCCTCGCCAAGCCCCTGCCGCCCGCCTTCCGTCCCGCGGTGCTGGGCGAGGGAGGGGCCGCGTCGCTCGGCACGGCCTACCGGCTGGCCGGGTTCGGGGTCCGCCGCGAGGGGCAGGCGGACACATCCGGCACCCTGCGCAGCGCGGCCACGGTCGCCGAGGCGCCGCTCTCGGACGTCCTGCTATGGAGCCGGGACCCGGACGGGCATGGAGGCGGCGCCTGCACCGGCGACTCGGGCGGTCCGGTTGTCGCCGGGGACGGGCGGGTCGTCGCTGTCATCGCCTGGTCGGCCGGACGGGGCGCCGCGCATTGCGGAGCCCTGTCGCAGGCCGTGTGGATCGGTCCGCAGCGGTCCTGGATCGAGGGCGTGCTCGGGCAGTGGCCCGCGCCTCCGCCCTGAGCGGCCGGGGCGGGTCGTCGCCCCCTGCCGTCATCGCGAGGCGCGTCAGCGCCGTGGCGATCCAGGCCACACACGATGCCGGGAGATGGATCGCTTCGCTGCGCTCGCGAAGACGACATCGGGAGTTGGGCGCCGGTCGACCTCGATGCCGCCTGGCATCACCCGCGCGGTGCTGCCTTTTGCCGCGCTCGCTTGGGCACCTTGAGGGGCCAGGACGCGATGTAGCCGGGGAGGTGCTCGACCGGGACGTCGTCCTCGTTCGCGGCCACCTTGCCCCGCACCGCGACGCCGGCTTCGGCTACGGTCTCCGGCCGGCCCGAGACGAGCGGGTGCCACCAGGGCAGGTCGCGGCCCTCGGCGATGAGCCGGTAGGCGCAGGTCGGCGGCAGCCAGCCGATCTGTTCCACGACGGCGGGGGTCAGCTTCACGCAGTCCGGCACCCGGGCCTGGCGGTTGGCGTAGTCGCCGCAGCGGCACGACGCCCCGTCGAGCAGCGTGCAGCCGACCTCGGTGAAGTGGACCTGCCCGGTGTCCTCGTCCTCGAGCTTGACGAGGCAGCAACGCCCGCAGCCGTCGCAGAGGCTTTCCCACTCGGCATCGCTCATGGCCCCCAGCGGCTTGCGCCAGAACGGGGCGTCCGGGTCGGTCGGCGGCTTGAGGAGCATGGGGCGGCGGCCCGGGTTTTGGGGAACGAAGGGTCCCACAATGCAACAGCCCGCGGCGGCACGACACTTGCGCTGTGGGCGCTGACATCCCGGGCCTTGCGCTCCTGCCTCCAAGGCGTCAAGGAAAAAGCGTTAACGGACGCTTAACACAACGGTCCGGGGCCGGTCGGCGGGAGTGTGACGCATGCTCGACAGGGACCGGCTCGCAGCGTTTGGGGCCGCGGTGAAGCGGCTCATGCTCGCGGCCGACGCCTGGCTCGATTCCTCCGCCTTCAGCGGCGGCGCGAGCCTGAAAAGCGCCTACGACGCATGGGGCGCGCGCATGGACCGGCTCCGCGTCCGCGGATGGCGGCGGCTCGGCGTGGAGCTCGCCTGCGAGACGCTGACGCTCGGGCTCGGCGCCGCGGTCGTGGCGCTCGCGCTCGCCCTGCCCTCGTTCCAGCAGACGGCCGACGACTGGCTCAAGAAGACCGATCTCGCCGTCGCCTTCCTCGACCACGACGGCGAGCCGATCGGCCGCCGGGGCATCCTGCACGACGACAGCGTCGCGATCGAACGCATGCCGCCCTACCTGATCGAAGCGGTGCTGGCGACGGAGGATCGCCGGTTCTACCAGCATTTCGGCATCGACGTGATCGGCACGATGCGGGCGCTCGCGGTCAACGCCCGCTCGTCGGGCGTCGTGCAGGGCGGGTCCTCGATCACCCAGCAGCTTGCCAAGAACCTGTTCCTGTCCAACGAGCGGACGGTGGCGCGCAAGATCAACGAGGCGTTCCTCGCCCTGTGGCTCGAGTGCAACCTGTCCAAGCGCGACATCCTGCAGCTCTATCTCGACCGCGTGTACATGGGCGGGGGCACCTTCGGGATCGAGGCCGCCTCCCAGTTCTACTTCGGCCACCCGGTTCGCGAGGTGACGCTGGCGGAAGCCGCGATGCTGGCCGGCCTGTTCAAGGCGCCGACAAAATATGCCCCGCACATCAACCTGCCGGCGGCGCGCGCGCGCGCCAACGACGTGCTGAGCAACCTCGTGGACGCCGGCTACATGACCGAGGGCGACGTGCGCTCCGCGCGGGAGAAGCCCGCGACGGCGGTCGACCGGGAGCGCCAGGACTCGCCCGACTGGTACCTCGACTACGCCTACGACGAGGTGCGGCGCCTCGCCGCCGCCGGCAAGCTCGGGCCCGAGCGGGTGTTCACGGTCAAGACCGCCATCAACCTGCCGGTCCAGCATGCCGCCGAGTCGACGATCGAGGACCAGCTGCGCCAGAACGGGCCACGCTACCACGCCCGCCAGAGCGCGGCGGTGATCGTCGGCCTGGACGGTGCCGTGCAGGCCATGGTGGGCGGCCGCGACTACGGGGCGAGCCAGTTCAACCGCGCGACCGATGCCCAGCGCCAGCCGGGCTCCTCGTTCAAGCCCTTCGTCTACCTGACGGCCCTGATGACGGGGCGGTTCCGGCCCTCCACCCCGGTGGTCGACGGCCCGGTCTGCATCGGGAATTACTGCGTGCATAATTACGAGAACCGCTACATGGGATCGGTCCCGCTCGTCACGGCGCTGGCCCATTCGCTGAACACGGTGGCGATCAAGCTCTCGATCGCCATCGGCAACGGCAGCCCCAAGGCCGGCCGGGCCCGCATCGTCGACACCGCCCACCGGCTGGGCCTCACGACGCCGCTGGAGGACACCGTCTCGCTGCCCGTCGGGGCCGATGCCGTGACGGTCATCGACATGGCGTCGGCCTATGCGGCCTTCGCCAATGGCGGCAAGCGGGTCGTGCCCCATGCGGTGCTCGAGGTGCGCAATGGGCGCGGCGCTCTCGTCTACGGCCAGGCCCGCGACGGCACGCCGCCCGTGCAGGTTGTGGCGCCGGGCGACATCGCGACGCTGAACACCATGCTGACCCATGTGGTGTCCGAGGGGACCGGCACGCGGGCCCGGCTCGACACCGTGACGGTCGCCGGCAAGACCGGCACGACCAACGGCTACCGCGACGCCTGGTTCTGCGGCTTCACCGGCAACGCGGTCGGGGCGGTCTGGTACGGCAACGACGACGACAGCCCGATGGACAAGATGACCGGCGGCACCCTGCCGGCCATGACCTGGCACGACATCATGGCCTTCGTCCACCAGGGGCTGACCCCCCTGCCCCCGTTCGGGGTCGACGACGGCCGCCAGGTCGCCAGGGCTGCCGCGCCTGTAGTGGCGATCGCGCCGGCCGAGGAGCGCCGCACCCCGCGCCTGCCGGCCCTGTCGACCCGGACGGCAGGGATCATCCAGGAGATCGGCGCCTCCATGCGGGCCGCCGACCACCAATGGGCCGCGGCGCCCTCGGATGATCTCGACCGGACCGCCGAGGGCGACATCCCGCGCGTGCGGGCCGTCGGCGGCCGGATCCGGTTGCAATGACGGGGCGCCCGGGCCGGACGTGCTGCGCGCCCTCGCGCTTCTCGTAAGCATCGCGGCGGGGGTGGCGCTCGGGCTCGCGGCCACCGCGGTGAGCCTGCGCGGCGATCCGCCCTTCGGGGCGGTGCGCAGCGGCGCATGGACGGCCTGGCCCGCGGCGGGAACGCCGGCCGCCGACCCTTACCTGCGGGCCCTTTTCGCCAAGGACGGCCGCATCCCGCTGGCGGCCGCGGCCGGCCTGCGCTTCGTGGCCCGGACCGACGATGCCGGCCGGCCGCTGGTCGGGCGGTGCAGCTACGAGATCGGCGGGCCGACGCCCGCGGCACAGGACTGGACGCTGACCGTGCTCGATCCCGACGGCCGCCCCCGTGCCTCGCCCGATCCCCGCACCAGCTTCACCTCCTCGGAAGTCGTGCGCGGCCGCGACGGCGGCTTTGCGATCGCGCTCGCCCGGCAGGCCCGGCCCGGCAACTGGCTGCCGACCCGCGGCGACGGCCCGCTCCTGCTGATGCTGAGCGTCTACGACACCCCGCTCGTCACGGCGCTGTCGAGCGGCGGCCCGATGCCGAGCTTCCCGGCCATCACGCCCGGGCCCTGTTCGTGAGCGGGACATGGGGCGGCCGGGCGGCCTACGGGCTCGCGCTGGTCCTCGTGGTCGCGGGGCTCACGCACCTGTCGACGGTGCTGGCCCGGCCGGGCCGGAGCGAGACGAGCGCCTATGCGGCCCTGGCCGCGGCGCTGGGCGGAACGACGCTGAGGACGACGGCAGCCGGCAACCCGGCCGGCGCCTTCACCGACCCGGCCTTGCCGGACGCCGCATGCCTGTACGACCTGCGGCACGGCCCCGTCTCGGCAAGCCTCGCGGTGGCGGACGGGGCCTTCGCGGTCATGTCGGTGCACGACCGCCATGGCCGCGTGCTGGCCGGACTGACCAGCCGCTCCGCACGCAACGGGCGGCTGGGACTGACGATCGCGGACGCGAGCGCCGAGACCGTCCGCCGCGCCAGCGAGACCGCGCCGGCCGGCGGCCTCAGCGACATCCGGGTCGAGGCGCCCGAGCCCCTCGGCTTCGTGCTGGCCGAGGTCCTGGCGACCGAGCCGAGCGAGCAGGCCGGGGCGGCGGCGGCTGCCGCGGCGCTGTCCTGCCGCCCGGCGGGCCCCTGACCGCCCGGGCTCGGAGACCGCCGCGTCCGTCGTCGCGAGCCGAAGGGGTGGCGGTCCAAGAGTGATGGCTGCGCCGATCCGCCCCGGCCGCGCCGGGGCGGACCGCTGGATCGCCACGCCTTCGGCTCGCGATGACGATCCTGGGTTGGTCGCGGTCGTCGATCAGGCGGTCAGAAGACGATGGACCCCGGGGTCGAGGGGACGAGGTCGCCGTCGGGGAAGCCCGGAATGCCGATCGGCTCCGGCACCAGCGGATCGTCGACCGAGTCCGGCGTCGGCGAGGGAATGCCGATCGGATCGGGCGGCCCCTTCTCGGGCGGGGCGTCCGGCAGGTCGGGCGGCAGGTCCGGGCCGGCGGGCGCCGGGGACGGCCCACCCGGGCGCGGGGGAATGGTGGTCGGCATCGAGACGCTCCCTTGACGTGGATGTGACCCGACAATCCCGCCACGGCCCGGTTGGATGCATGGCCCGAGCGCCCCGGTCCGGGCGGACGCGCTATCCCCCGGAGCGCAGGCGAACGAAGCCGCGGTCGAGATCGGCCTGCAGGTCCTCGAGATCCTCGAGGCCGATCTGCAGCCGCAGGCACGGGCCGCCCGGCTCCCACCGGGTGGCGGTGCGGTAGCCCGTGGCGTCGAAGGGCACGACCAGGCTTTCGTAGCCGCCCCACGAATAGCCCATCCCGAAGAGCTCCAGCCCGTCGAGCATGGCCGCGACCGCTTCGGGCGCCGCGGGCCGCAGCACCACCGAGAACAGGCCGGAGGAGCCGGTGAAGTCGCGCCGCCACAGCGCGTGGCCGGGGTGGTCCTCGAGCGCGGGATGCAGCACGCGCAGCACCTCGGGCCGGCCCTGCAGCCAGCGCGCCATGGCCAGCCCCTGCCGCTCGGCTTCGCGCAGCCGCAGGTCCATGGTGCGAAGGCCGCGCAGCGCGAGGAAGACATCCTCGGGCCCCGCGCAGATCGCGAAGGCGTCGAAGGTCGCCCGCAGCTGGGGCCAGTAGCGCGCGTTGGCCGAGGTCAGGCCCAGCAGCAGGTCCGAGTGGCCGGACAGGTACTTGGTGCCGGCCTCGATCGCGATGTCGACCCCGCGCGCGTGGGGCGGGAAGAACAGCGGGGTCGCCCAGGTGTTGTCCATGACCAGGCAGATGTCGCGGGCGGTGGCGACCGCCGCGAGGGCCGGGATGTCCTGCATCTCGAAGGTCTGCGAGCCCGGAGCCTCGGCCAGGATGGCGCGCGTGCGCGGCCCGAGCAGCGCCTCGATCCCG
>CAXUMV010000011.1:7004-9528 GCA_964252065.1 uncultured Lichenihabitans sp. | reverse complement strand
GGGGTCGTAGTAGCGCGTCGTCGCCCCGAAGCGGGTCAGCACCGTCTCGCAGAAGTTGCGGGTCGGGGCGTAGACGCTGTCGGTCACGAGCAGCTCGTCGCCGCTTTTCAGCACGGCCATCAGGGCCACCGCGACGGCCGCGAGCCCCGATGGCGTGAGCACGGTGCCGGCGGCGCCCGCGATCTCGTTCCAGGCGAGTTCCAGCGCCTCGGTGGTCGGCGTGCCCCGCGTCCCGTAGAGGAAACGCTGGTCGCGCCGCTTGAGACGCTCGACGCTGTCGTAGAGCACCGTCGAGCCGCGATAGATGGGCGTGTTGATGAAGCCGTGCTGCTCCTGCGGATCCCGGCCGGCATGGACGAGGCGGGTGCGGGTGCGCAGGGTGTCGCGCGTCTCCGGAGAGAGCTTGGTCATGGGACGGTGAGGCTCCTCGCCTTGAGGTCGCGGGCAGCCTCCGGCCCGCGGGACGCGCCCGGGCTGCCTATCACGCCGCCGTCCGGCTTGTCATCGCCGCGGTCGGCGTGGTGAGACTTGAGGCTGCATCCTGCAGGCACGCTAGGTCCTCCGCCGCTCGCGCCTGTCCCCGCTCAACGCGCCCTGCTCGCGCTGCCCGATGAGGTCGAAGGGAGGGATAGCGCCTTCGCCACCGACAGTCCACTTGCCTGGTAGACTTCAATGCGCATGTCGGTGCGCGCCCGTCGTATGCGGTGCCCAAGCAGCCGCACCGTCTTCGCGAGCGCAGCGAAGCGATCCATCGTCCGGCGCCCCCCGCCGTGGCCTGGATCGCCACGGCGCTGACGCGCCTCGCGATGACGGCGCTGGTCGAGGTGCACCCGCGCCGAGGAGCCGCTTGACCCCACCCGGCAAAGGCTTTGGTATGCGAGGGAACGGACAGCGGGGCCGCCGGCCCCGCGCCCTGCGGGTGGAGTGCGCGTCTTGCTGAAGAAATTCCTGTTCTCGACGATCGCGGCCGCAGCACTCGCCGCGGCGTCGGCCGCCGCCGCCGGCACCCTCGACACGGTCAAGCAGAAGGGCATGCTGATCTGCGGCTCCAATGCCGGCCTCGCCGGCTTCGGCCTGCCGGACGACAAGGGCGCATGGACGGGGCTCGACGTCGACTACTGCCGCGCCATCGCGGCCGCGGTGCTGGGCGATCCGACCAAGGTCAAGTTCATCCCCCTGAACGCCAAGGACCGCTTCACCGCGCTCCAGTCGGGCGAGGTGGACGTGCTGGTGCGCAACACGACCTGGACCGCCACGCGCGACAGCGCGCAAGGGCTGATCTTCGGCGCCACCAACTTCTACGACGGCCAGGCCTTCATGGTGCGCAAGAAGCTCGGCGTCGCCTCGGCCAAGGACCTCAACGGGGCCTCCATCTGCGTGCAGCAGGGCACGACCACCGAGCTCAACCTGTCGGACTATTTCCGGGCCAACGGCATGAAGTACGACAGCGTCGCCTTCGCCGAGGAGGACGCGACCCTGAAGGCCTACGAGTCCGGGCGCTGCGACGCCCTGACGACCGACAGCTCCGGCCTCTACTCCGAGCGCCTGCGCCTCGCCGACCCGGACGAGCACGTGGTGCTGCCGGAGATCATCTCGAAGGAGCCGCTCGCCTCCGGCGTCAGGCAGGGCGACGACCAGTGGATGAACATCGTCCGCTGGACCCACTACGTGATGGTCACGGCCGAGGAGCTCGGCGTCACCTCCAAGAACGTCGACGACATGATGAAGTCCGAGAACCCCGACATCCGCCGCATGCTCGGAGTGGAAGGCGACATCGGCAAGGGGTTCGGACTGCCCAGCGATTGGGCATACAAGATCATCAAGACCGTCGGCAACTACGGCGAGGTGTTCGAAGCCAATGTCGGCGAGGGCTCCAAGCTGCACATCAAGCGCGGGCTGAACGGCCTGTGGAGCAAGGGTGGCCTGCAATATGCACCGCCGATCCGCTGAGCGGGCCGGCTGAACGCCGCCGGTCGGCGCGACCGGCCGGCGCGGCGCCCGCGACGTAATTCCCAAGGCGGAAGGATTGGCATGGCGAACGTCGCGGACCAGCTCCGGCAGCCCAGGGAACCCCTGCTGCAGAATCCGGCGGTCCGCGGCGGTGCCTACCAGGTCCTGCTCGTCGCGGCTCTCGTCTTCCTGGGCTGGGCCGCGGCCAGCAACGTCGCCACGAACCTCGACAAGGCCCATGTCCCGCTGAACTTCGGGTTCTGGAACCAGGTCTCCGGGTTCGACATCAACCAGCACCTGATCCCGTATTCCTCGCTCTCGACCTATGGCCAGGCGTTCTGGGTCGGGCTGTGCAACACGCTGCTGGTGGCGGCGATCGGCATCGTGCTGTCGACGGTGATCGGCTTCGTGGTCGGCACCGCGCGGCTGTCGCGCAACTGGATCGTGGCCAAGGTTGCGCTCATCTATGTCGAGACGCTGCGCAACATCCCGCTGCTGCTGCAGCTGCTGTTCTGGTACAATGCGGTGCTGAAACCGCTGCCAGGCCCGAAGCAGTCGATTGCCTTGCCGGGCA
>CAXUMV010000011.1:1198-6994 GCA_964252065.1 uncultured Lichenihabitans sp. | reverse complement strand
CGACCCGCAGTTCGGCGACCTCGCCTGGGTGACCGGCGTCGCGCTGGTGGCGGGGATCGCGGCGGCGCTCGGCTACCGGGCTTGGGCGAGGGCGCGCCAGAAGCGGACCGGCCAGCAGGCGCCCGTCGGCCTCGTCGGCCTGGGGCTCGTGGTCCTGCTGCCGCTCGCGGCCTTCCTGGCGACCGGCGCGCCGATCGGCTTCAGCGTGCCGGAGCTGAAGGGCTTCAACTTCGTGGGCGGCCGCTCGGTGTTTCCCGAGCTCGTCGCCCTCCTGCTCGGCCTGTCGGTCTACACCGCCTCGTTCATCGCCGAGATCGTGCGCGCCGGCGTGCAGTCGGTCAGCCGCGGGCAGAGCGAGGCCGGCGAGGCGCTGGGGCTGAGCGCGGGGCGCATCCGCTCGGCCGTGGTGGTGCCGCAGGCGCTGCGGGTCATCATCCCGCCCCTGACCAACCAGTACCTCAACCTCACCAAGAACTCGTCGCTCGCCGTGTTCATCGGTTACCCCGACCTCGTGCAGGTCTTCGCCGGCACGGTGCTCAACCAGACGGGGGCGGCCGTGCAGGTCATGGCCGTCACCATGGGCGTCTACCTCGCCATCTCGCTGGCGACCTCCTTCGCGATGAACGTCTACAACGCCCGCAAGGCGCTGGTCGAACGGTGACCCGATGAGCGACGCCACATGGGACGCCCGGCAGGCCCGCGAGGAGCTCGCGCTCACCTTGACCGATCCGCCGTCCGGCGGCGCGGCGTTCGTCGCCGCCGGACCCGGCGAGGTCCTGCCGCCGCCCGCCACGACCCGCGGCATCGTCGGGTGGATGAAGCTGAACCTGTTCTCGACGCCGGGTTCGGCGGTCCTGTCGGTCGTCTCCATCGCCCTGATCGCCTGGGCGGGGTGGAACATCGTCCGCTACGTCTTCGTCGATGCGGTCTGGACCGGAACCGACGGGGCCGCCTGCCGCCCGCATCTCGACGGGGCCTGCTGGGCCTTCGTCAAGACCAAGCTCGACTACATGCGCTTCGGCTCCTACCCGGTCGACCAGCGCTGGCGCATCGACCTCGCCGAGGTGGTTGGCGCCGTGCTGGTGGTGTGGCTGCTCTGGACGAGCGCGCCGCGCCGCGGCACGGCGGCGCTGCTGTTCTTCGTTGTCTACCCGGTGGTGTCCTTCGTGCTGCTTCGGGGCGCGGCGTGGCTCGGACTGCCGGTGATCGACACCAGCCTGTGGGGCGGCCTGTTCATCACGCTGCTGCTGTCGGTGGTCGGCATCGTGGCCTCGCTGCCGCTGGGCGTGCTGCTCGCGCTCGGACGCCGCTCGCGCCTGCCGATCATCCGGGCCGTCTGCACGATCTTCATCGAGGTGGTGCGCGGGGTGCCGTTCATCACCGTGCTGTTCATGGCCAATTTCATGCTGCCGCTCTTCGTGCCGGACTGGCTGTCGCCCGACCGGCTGCTGCGGCCGCTGATCGGCACCGCGCTGTTCGCCGCCGCCTATATGGCGGAGGTCGTGCGCGGCGGCCTGCAGGCCATGCCCAAGGGCCAGGCCGAGGGCGCCTCCGCGCTCGGGCTCGGCTACTGGCAGGGCATGCGCCTCATCATCCTGCCCCAGGCCCTCACCACCGTGATCCCCGGCATCGTGTCGACCTTCATTGGGCTGTTCAAGGACACGACGCTCGTGTCGGTGGTCGGCATGTTCGACTTCCTGCGCACCGTCGAGGCGGCGCGGCTCGACCCCAACTGGGCCGGCCCCACCATCTCGACGACGAGCTACGTGTTCGCTGCGATCGTCTACTGGGTCTTCTGCTTCGGCATGTCCCGCTACTCGCAATACACCGAGCGCCGGCTGCACGCCGGCCGCAAGCACTGATGGAGCTCTAGGCCATGTCGCTCGCTTCGGTCCCCGCGGTCGCCCCCGGCACGGAACTCGCCGTCAAACTCGAGGGCGTGCACAAGTGGTACGGCGAGTTCCACGTGCTGAAGAACATCAACCTCGAGGTGCGGCGGGGCGAGCGGATCGTCATCTGCGGCCCCTCGGGGTCCGGCAAGTCGACCATGATCCGCTGCGTCAACCGCCTCGAGGAGCACCAGAAGGGCAGCATCGTGGTCAACGGGACGGAGCTGACCAACAATCTCAAGCGCATCGACGAGGTGCGGCGCGAGGTCGGCATGGTGTTCCAGCACTTCAACCTGTTTCCGCACCTCACCATCCTGGAGAACTGCACCCTGGCCCCGATCTGGGTCCGCAAGATGCCCAAGGCGGACGCCGACGCGCTCGCGATGAAGTTCCTGACGCGCGTCCGCATCCCCGACCAGGCCGCCAAGTATCCGGGGCAGCTGTCGGGCGGGCAGCAGCAGCGCGTCGCCATCGCGCGGTCGCTGTGCATGAACCCCAAGATCATGCTGTTCGACGAGCCGACCTCGGCGCTCGATCCAGAGATGGTCAAGGAGGTGCTCGACACCATGGTGTCGCTCGCCAACGAGGGCATGACCATGCTGTGCGTGACGCACGAGATGGGCTTCGCCCGCCAGGTCGCCGACCGCGTCATCTTCATGGACGGCGGCGAGATCGTCGAGATCAACGAGCCCAAGGCCTTCTTCGCCAATCCGCAGCACGAGCGGACCAAGGTGTTCCTGAGCCAGATCCTGCATTGATATCGGGCTGCTTGAGGAAGACTGGCGCCGGACCCTGCCGTCTACGCGAGCGAAGCGAAGCGATCCACGGTCGGGCCTCCGCACCCCGCCATGGATCGCCACGGCGCTGACGAGACTCGCGATGACGGACCCGGGGGAGGTTCAACGGAGCGCGAAAGCGTATTAAGACGGGTCCGTGGCTCGACGGTGGTCGGCTGCATCGGAAAGAGGACCCGCCCATGCGCTCCATCACGTTCGCCGCCGCCGCCCTCGCGGCTCTGATCTCCCCCGGCTTCGCCGAAACGACGGCGTTCAAGGCGGCCCTGTCGCCGCAGGCCGAGGTGCCGCCGCATCCCGGTCTCAAGGGCGCCGGCACGCTGGAGGCGAGCTTCGACACCGCGACCAAGACGCTGACCTACACGGTCAGCTACGAGGGGCTGACCGGCCCGGCCACGATGGCCCACTTCCACGGCGCAGCGCCCGCAGGCAAGAACGCCGGCGTCATGGTGCCGGTGGCCGGCGCGCTGGCAAGCCCGATCAAGGGCACCGCAACCCTGACGGCCGAGCAGGTCAAGGCGCTCGAGGGCGGAGAGCTCTACTTCAACATCCACACGGATGCGAACAAGGCCGGCGAACTGCGCGGGCAGGTCGAGAAAGGCATGTAGCCTCGCGTCTGCCCGTCATCGCGAGCGAAGCGATCCAGCCCGGTGCGGGACCATGGATCGCTGCGGCGTTTCGCGCTTCGCGATGACGATCATTCGGCGCGCGGCACGGCCGGCCGGCCCCGGAACCCGGTCGCGAGCACGTAGAGCTCGGCCGAGTCGGACCGGCTGGCGGCCGGCTTGACGTGGCGCACCGCGGCGAAGTCGCGCTTGAGATCGGTCAACAGTGCGCCTTCGGTGCCGCCCTGCAGCACCTTGGCGAGCAGGAACCCGCCGGGGGCCAGCACCTGCTGGGCGAAGGCCGCGGCCATCTCGACGAGCGCCACGATCCGCAGATGGTCGGTCTTGCGGTGGCCGACCGCGTTGGCGGCCATGTCGGACAGCACCCCATCCACCCCGCCGCCCGCCATCCCCACCAGCGTGTCCGGCGCCTCGGGCGCCGCGAAATCGAGCTTGGCGAAGACGACGCCGGGGATCGGCTCCATGGGGAGCAGGTCGATGGCGACGAGCCGGCCGAGCCCGCGATCCGCGCCGATGGCCTTTGCGGCGACCTGCGACCAGCCGCCTGGCGCCGCGCCGAGGTCGATCAGGCGCTGCCCTTCCTTCAGCAGGCGATATTTGGCGTCGATCTCGAGCAGCTTGTAGGCGGCGCGCGAGCGCAGCCCGTCGCGCTTGGCCTGCGCCACGTAGGGGTCGTTCAACTGCCGCGACAGCCACAGGGTCGAGGACAGCGATCGCTTGCGGGCCGTCTTGACGCGCGTCTTGAGGGACCGCCCGCCTTCGCGCCCGCCCGGCCCGGCCCCACCGCGTTCCGTCGTCATGCGACCCGATCGGCCCCGCTGCGGCGCCACGCCCCGTCGGCCGCCATCATCTGCATGAGCAGCCCCTCGCGCAATCCCCGGTCGGCGATCCGCACATAGGGGGAGGGAAAAGCGCGGCGGATCGCCTCGAAGATGGCGCAGCCGGCCAGCACCAGGTCGGCCCGGTCGGGGCCGATGCAGCCATGGGCGGCGCGCTGGTCGTAGCTCATCGCCCGCATCCGGGCGATCGCCGCATCGATCTCGACGGACGACATCCAGAGCCCGTCGATCCGGCGCCGGTCGTAGCGCGGCAAGGCGAGGTGGACGCCGGCCAGCGTCGTCACCGTCCCGGAGGTGCCCAGGAGATGGAAGCGCCGGCAGCGCGCCTCGGCGCTCACCCGGGCGGCGAAATCCGTCAGGGCGGCCGCGACCTCCTCGACCATGGCCTCGTAGGTGGCGACGCTGACCTCCCGCCCGCCGAACCGTTCGGCCAGCGTCACGACGCCGAGCCGCAGCGAGGTCCAGTGGCGCATGCGCGCCGGCACGGCGTTGCCCGCGGCCGCGATGGCGCCCGCCTCGCAGCGTTTCAGCCAGACGATCTCGGACGACCCGCCGCCGATGTCGAACAGCAGGGCGCCCTCGGCGCGCTCGTCGACCAGCGCGGCACAGCCGGTCGTAGCGAGGCTCGCCTCGGTCTGCCGGTCGACGATCTCGAGCAGCAGGCCCGTTTCGGCCGCGACCTGCGCCAGGAAGGCTTCGCCGTTGGCGGCGGCCCGGCACGCCTCGGTGGCGATCAGGCGCATGCGCGTCACCTGCCGGGCCCGCAGCTTGTCCCGGCAGACGAGGAGAGCCTCGAGCGTACGGGCGATGGCCCCCGCGCCGAGGCACCCGGATTGCCCGACCCCTTCGCCGAGCCGCACGATGCGGGAGAACGAGTCGACCACCCGGAAGCTCAACGCCGTCGGCTGGGCGATCAGCAGCCGGCAGTTGTTGGTGCCGAGATCGAGGGCGGCGTAGGTCGCAGGGCCCGCGGCAGCGGTCGGGGCGTAGGACGAGAGGTCGCCGCCTGCCCCAGGACGCTCCTGGCCGTTTATGCCCACGCGCAAACTCCGACGCTGCTTTTCGCTTGCGCGTCGTTGCCGCCGCAGCTTGCCTTCATCTTACGTTCAGCGGCCGACACAACGCAATCGCGCGGTGCCGCGCGATGCGGGCTGGATCTACGCCGCAGGCGGCTTGCGCACCGGGACCTGCACGGCGCCGCGGCGGCGGCGCGCCACGATGTTGAGGGCCTCCACGGCCGTCGAAAACGCCATGGCGGCATAGAGATAGGCATGGGGGATCGGGAAGCCCGAGCCTTCGGCGACCAGCGAGAAGCCGATCAGCACCAGGAAGCTCAACGCCAGGACCTTGACGGTCGGATGCGCGCTGATGAAGGCTGCCACCGCCCCGGCCGCGATATACATCGCCAGCAGCGCGAAGATCACGGCGATGACCATGATGGCGAGATCCTTGGCCATGCCGATCGCGGTCAGGATCGAGTCGATCGAAAAGACCAGATCCATGACCGCGATGTTGAGGATCACCACGCCGAACGCCGCCTTCGGCTTGGGCGCGTCCTCCTCGTGGGCGGACACGTCCACCGCGTGGTGCAGTTCGGTGGTGGCCTGCGCGATCAGCAGCGCGGCGAGCACCGCGCCGGCCCGCGCGA
>CAXUMV010000011.1:0-1188 GCA_964252065.1 uncultured Lichenihabitans sp. | reverse complement strand
CCGAGCAGGATGATGTCCCGCCACGACACCTCGTTGCCGTACACCGTGATGACGGGCTCGGTGAGGTGCATCAGCCAGGTCAGCGCCGCGAGACAGCCGATCCTGAACACGAAGGCGAGCGCGAGGCCGAACATGCGCGCGAGCCGCGCCTGCTCCTCGGGCAGCTTGGACCCGATGAGGGAGATGAACAGCACGTTGTCGATGCCGAGCACGATCTCCATGCCGGTCAGGGTCAGAAGCGCAATCCAGCCCTGCGGCCCGTAGATCCAGTCGAAATAGGTGTGAAACACAGCTTTCCCTGATCAGACATCCGGCATCGCCCCCACGGGCTGCCCGGACAGCCCTTCCATATAGGCGGGACGGCGCGACAAAAAGGGGCGTCGGCGGAGCGGAGCCTCGCCCCGGCTCGCCGGCGGGCCGCCGAAGCCTAGGTGATGACCCATGAATCCCATGTCGTCAGGTCTTCCTACGAGCGGCACCGGCCCCGGGCCCGACAAGATCGAGGTTGTGGTCGCGGGGGCCGGCGTGGTCGGGCTGGCCCTTGCCATCGCGTTGGCGCGGGAGGGGATCGCCACCGCCTCGGTCGGCCCGCTCCCCGGGGTCCAGCCGGGGCGCACCGTCGCGCTCCTCGAAGGGTCCGTGCAGCTTCTCGCCTCGCTCGGGGTCTGGCCGACCCTCGGCGGCCGGGCGGCGCCGCTGCGCACCATGCGGATCGTCGACGACACATCCTCGATCTTCCGCGGGCCCCCGGTGTCCTTCGCGGCGTCCTCCATCGGGCTCGAGGCGTTCGGCTACAATGTCGAGAACGGCCCGCTGGTGGCGGCCCTCGCGGCGGCGGCCGAGGCGACGCCTGGCCTCGTGCGGGTGGATCGCATGGTGACGGGCTATGCCCCAACGGCCGACGGAGCCCTCGCCACGCTGGCCGGCGGGGAAGGGATCGCCTGCCGGCTGGTCGTGGCGGCCGACGGGGCCGGCTCGGTCCTGCGCGCGGCGGCCGGGATCGCGGTGCGGGAGCATCGCTACCCGCAGGTCGCGCTCACGACCATCCTGCGCCACGCGCGGCCGCACGGGGACGTGTCGACCGAGTTCCACACCCGCCAGGGGCCGTTCACGCTAGTGCCGCTCCGCCCCGGCCCTGATGGCGGGCCGATGTCGAGCCTCGTATGGGTCATGAGCCCGGCGGAGGCG
>CAXUMV010000010.1:21567-21878 GCA_964252065.1 uncultured Lichenihabitans sp. | reverse complement strand
GCCACAGCAGGAAGCTGTCCACCGTGCCGAAGGCGAGCTCGCCCCGCTCGGCCCGCGCGCGGGCGCCTGGGACGTTGTCGAGCAGCCAGGCGATCTTGGTGGCCGAGAAGTAGGGATCGAGCAGGAGGCCGGAGCGCTGCTGCACCAGGGTCTCCGCGCCGTCCGCCTTGAGCGCGGCGCAGACCGTGGCCGTCCGCCGGTCCTGCCAGACGATGGCCCGGCCGACCGGCACGCCCGTCCGGCGGTCCCAGACGAGGGCGGTCTCGCGCTGGTTGGCGATGCCGAGCGCCGCGACCTCGCCCGGAGCCCGC
>CAXUMV010000010.1:0-21557 GCA_964252065.1 uncultured Lichenihabitans sp. | reverse complement strand
CGACCGTGAGGCCGAGCGCGTCGGCCTTGGCGAGCGCCTCGCGGGCGGTCGAAAGGCTTGTGCGCCAGAGGTCCTCGGGGTCGTGCTCCACCCAGCCCGGCTGGGGGAAGTGCTGGGGAAACTCCTGCTGGACGGCGGCGACCGGGCGCGCCTGCTCGTCGAACACGATGGCGCGCGTCGAGGTGGTGCCTTGGTCGATGACGAGGATGGCGCCGGGCATGGGGAACTCACGCTAAGGAAACCCTTCTCCCGCGTGCGGGAGAAGGTGGCGCGGCGAAGCCGCGACGGATGAGGGGAACCGCAGGCCTGTGAGTCCCCTCATCCGCCCTGTCGGGCACCTTCTCCCGCAGGGCGGGAGAAGGGCAGGTGGGACGAGTTACGCCTTCTTGGGCGGGGTCGAGGGCCAGCTCTTGATGAGCGTGTCGTAGTCCACCGTCTCGCCCTGGGGCTTCTCGTTGGCGAGCTTGCGCTGGGGCGCCAGGTTGCCGTCCTTCTCGGCCCGGTCGTACCAGTAGTCGGCCGTCATCTCCTTGTTCATCTTGGGGCCGAGCTTGCCCTGCACGCCGGACTTTTCGAGCCGGGCCATGATGGCGTCCTGGTCGCGGGCGAGGCCGTCCATGGCCTGCTGGGGCGTCACCTGGCCCGAGATGGCGTTGGCGACGTTCTGCCACCACACCTGGCTCATCTTGGCGTAGTCCGGCACGTTGATGCCGGTCGGGCTCCACTGCTTGCGGGCCGGGCTGCGGTAGAATTCGACGAGGCCGCCGACCTTGGGGGCGAGCTCCGACATCGCCGGGTGCCACACGTCGCTCTCACGGATGAGGTGCAGCGTGGTGACCGCCTTCTTCAGCGACACAGTCTTCGACGTGCAGAACTGCGCGTAGAGCCACCCCGCCTTGATCTTCTCCATGGGGGCGTATTTCAGCATCGTCCAGCAGCCGACGTCCTGGTAGCCGAGCTTCATGCCCTCCTTCCAGTAGGCCCCGTGCGGCGAGGGCGCCATGCGCCACTTGGGCGTGCCGTCCGGGTTCATCACCGCCTCGGCCTTGCGGGCGCTGTCGGTGAAGGCCGAGTACCAGAAGATCTGCTGGGCGACGTGGCCCTGGCCGACCACGGGACCCGACTCGAGGAAGTCCATGCCGGCGGCCTCGGGCGGCGCGTACTTCTTGAGCCACTCGATGTATTTGGCCAGCGCATAGACGGCCGCCGGGCCGTTGGCGTCGCCCCCGCGGGTGACCGAGGAGCCGACCGGCACCCCGTTCTCGAGCCGGATGCCCCATTCGTCCACCGGCTTGCCGTTGGGCAGCCCGCGGTCGCCCGATCCGGCCATGGACAGCCACGCGTCGGTGAAGCGCCAGCCGAGCGAGGGGTCCTTCTTGCCGTAGTCCATGTGGCCGTAGACGCGCTGGCCGTCGATCTCCTTCACGTCGTTGGTGAAGAACTCGGCGATGTCCTCGTAGGCCGACCAGTTGACCGGGACGCCGAGCTCGTAGCCGTATTTGGCCTTGAAGCGCTGCTTCAGCTCGGGGCGCTGGAACCAGTCGTAGCGGAACCAGTAGAGGTTCGCGAACTGCTGGTCGGGCAGCTGGTAGAGCTTGCCGTCGGGGCCGGTGCCGAAGCTCAGCCCCATGAAGTCCTCGAGGTCGAGGGTCGGGCTCGTGACGTCCTTGCCGTTGCCGGCCATGAAGTCGGTCAGCGAGCCGTCCACGATATCGTTGTAGCGCGGGTGCGTGCCGATGAAGTCCGAGTCGTTCATCCAGAAGTCGTAGATCGGCCGGCCCGACTGCATCTCGACGCCGATCTTGTCGACGATCGTGCCCTCGTCGGTGAGGTCGTGCTTGACCTCGAGGCCGGTGATCTCGGTGAAGGCCTTGGCCAGGACCTTGGACTCGTACTCGTGCGCCGCCACCGTCTCGGAGGCGCAGCTCACCTGCATGCCCGCGAAGGGCTTGGCGGCGTTGATGTACCACTCGAGCTCGGCCATCTGCTGGTCCTTCGACAGGGTCGAAGGCTGGAACTCGGCATCCACCCACTTCTTGGCCGCGTCCATCTTCTGGGCGTGGCTGGGCGTGCTCTTGATGACGCCGGCCGCGCCCGCGGCCCCGAGCGCCGCCGCGCCCTTCAGGACTGATCTGCGATCCACCATGGTGTCTCTCCCGTCGTTATGGTTTGGACTGGCGGGATGGCTCCCGTCTTGGTCTTGGTTGGTCTTGCGCCCGTCAGGCGAAGCGGAACAGGACGGCGGCGGTGAGCACCGCCACGGCGCCCGGATAGAGCGGGTTCTCGATCCCGAGCTTGATCGCGATCAGGAAGATGAAGGCCGACAGGATCAGGGACACGAAGAACCGGTCGCCGCGCGTCGTGGCGAAGCGCAGGATCCCGGCGCGCGGCGTCTCGGGGCGGTAGACCGCGAGCAGCGTCAGCACCACGAGGGCCGCCGCGATGCAGCCGAAGAAGGCCATGGTCTCCCAGGTCCAGGCCATCCAGGCGAGATGATCGGCGACCTCGGTCATGGCGCCCTCACACCCGGCCCAGGGCGAAGCCCTTGGCGATATGGTTGCGCACGAACCAGATGACGATCGCGCCCGGGATCATGGTCAGGACGCCCGAGGCCGATAGCAGCCCCCAGTCGAGCCCCGCCGCCGAATAGGCGCGCGACATCATCCCGGCGATCGGCTTGGCGTTGACCGTCGTGAGCGTGGTGGCGAGCAGCTGCTCGACCCAGGAGAACATGAAGCAGAAGAAGGCCGCGACCCCGATGCCGTTGGCGATCAGCGGCAGGAAGATCTTGATGAAGAAGCGCGGGAACGAATAGCCGTCGATGGCGGCGGTCTCGTCGATCTCGCGCGGCACGCCCGAGATGAAACCCTCGAGGATCCACACCGCGAGCGGCACGTTGAACAGGCAGTGGGCGAGCGCCACCGCCCAGATCGTGTCGAACAGCCCCGTCGCCGAGTAGAGGTTGAAGAACGGCATGGCGTAGACCGCGGGCGGCGCCATCAGGTTCGACAGCAGCCAGAAGAACAGCGGCTTGTCGCCCACGAAGCGGTAGCGGCTGAACGCGTAGGCGGCCGGCAGCGCGACCGCGACCGACAGCACCGTGTTGATCAGCACGAAGGAGATCGAGTTGACGAAGCTCGCGTGCCACTCGGGATCGACGAAGATCTTGGCGTAGTTCTCGAGCGTGGGGATTTGCGGCCAGAAGGACAGGCGCGCCAGGATCTCGCCGTTGGTCTTGAAGCTCATGTTGATGAGCCAGTAGACCGGCACCATCAGGAACAGGATGTAGGCCGCAAGGCCGATCCGGCTGCCGAGGGAGCGCTCCATCAGGCGTCCCCCCGCTGGTCGGCATGGGTGGTGTAGGTGAAGAACACCCAGCAGACCGTGAGCGTGATGAGGTTGTAGACCAGACTCATGGCGGCCCCGTTGCCGAGGTCGACCTGGCCGAGCGCGGTCTTGACGAGATCGATGGACAGGAAGCTCGTCGACTCCCCCGGGCCCCCGCCGGTCAGCACGAACGGCTCGGTGTAGATCATGAAGCTGCCCATGAAGCGCAGCAGCATGCCGATCACCAGCACCTTGCGGAGCTTGGGGAACTCGATGTTGGCAAAGATCGCCCAGCGGCCGGCGCCGTCGATGCGGGCCGCCTGGTAGAAGGCGTCGGGGATCGCCTTCAGCCCGGCATAGCAGAGCAGCGCCACCATGGAGGTCCAGTGCCAGACGTCCATGACCACGATGGTGGCCCAGGCCGAGGCCGCGTCCTGGCGGGTGTCGAACGGGATGCCGAGCCCGGTCAGCGCCGCGCCCAGCAGGCCGACGTCGGTGCGGGTGAAGAGCTGCCAGATGACGCCCACGACGTTGTAGGGGATCAGCAGCGGCAGGGCGATCACGACCAGCACGGCCCCGACCTGCCAGCCGCGCTTGGGGATGCACAGCGATACCGCGATGCCGAGCGGGATCTCGATGGCGAGCACCAGGAACGAGAAGGCGAGGTTGCGCACCAGCGCGCCCTGGAAGCGCTGGCCGATCGCGGTCGAGGAATCGAGCAGGTTCTGGAACCACCCCGCCCCGTTCCAGAAGAAGTTGTTCTGCCCCATGGTGTCCTGGACCGAGTAGTTCACGACGGTCATCATGGGCAGCAGCGACGAGAACAGCACGAAGGCGAGCACGGGCACGACGAAGAACCAGGCGCGGTTGTCCCAGACGCGGGTGTCGATCATGCGGCCCTCCCCTCGACGCGCCGCTCGTCGACATAGACGTGCGTGCGGGCGGGATCGAGCTGGATGCGGGCTTCCGACCCCTCGACCGACAGGCCGTTCGGCAGCGTCGCCACGAGCGGCGATGTCGGCCAGGATTGTTTCGACGGTTTGGCGCCCAGCGTCACGTGGGCGAGGCGCTTGCGGCCGAGATCGTCGATGCGCCGGACCTGCACCGGCAGGCCGGCGGCGGCGAGCCGCACGTAGTCGGGCCGGATGCCCACCGTCACGGCCGCCCCGGGGGGCAGGCTCGGATAGGCGGCCCCGAGCGCGATCGCGTGCCCGTCCACCACGGCTCTCGCGCCCTCGAGGGTGCCGCGCAGCAGGTTCATGCCGGGCGAGCCGATGAAGTAGCCGACGAAGGTGTGCTCGGGCTGCTCGAAGAGCTCGGCCGGGGTCCCGATCTGCACGGCGCGGCCGTCGTTCATGACCACGACCTTGTCCGCGAAGGTCAGCGCCTCGACCTGGTCGTGGGTGACGTAGATCATGAGGAGATCAAGCGCCCGGTGCACGGCTTTCAGCTTGCTGCGCAGCTCCCATTTGAGCGCCGGGTCGATCACGGTCAGCGGCTCGTCGAACAGCACGGCCGAGACGTCCGAGCGGACGAGGCCGCGCCCGAGCGAAATCTTCTGCTTGGCGTCCGCCGTGAGGCCCCGGGCCCGCCGGCCGAGGTCGGAGGTCAGGTCGAGCATGGCGGCGATCTCGCGCACCCGCGCCTCGATCAGGGGCGCCGGCATGCGGCGGTTCTTGAGAGGAAAGGCGAGGTTCTCGGCCACCGTCATGGTGTCGTAGATGACGGGGAACTGGAACACCTGGGCGATGTTGCGCTGCTCGGTCGGCAGGCGCGTCACGTCCCGGTCGTCGAACAGCAGCCGCCCTTGCGAGGGGATCACCAGCCCGGAGATGATGTTCAGCAAGGTGGTCTTGCCGCAGCCCGAAGGGCCGAGCAGCGCATAGGCCTTGCCGGCCTCCCACACATGGTGCAGCGGCTTCAGCGCGTAGGCGTTCTGGTCCGCCGGCCGACCGCCTGCGTAGGCGTGGCCGATGTCGTCGAGGGTGATCTGCGCCATGGATCGGGGCTCTCAGGCGGTCGCCGCGAGGTCGCGCACGGCGACCCGCAGGCCGTCGGGCCCGAACACGAAAGCCTGCGCGAGGTCGAGATGCACGTCGGTCGGCATGCCGGGCTCCCAGGCATGCAGCCCGGTGACGAGGCAGACCCAGGTGCCGACCCCGACATCGACATGCACGAAACTCTCCGAGCCGCTGAGCTCGGTGACCAGCACGGTGCCGGCGAAGTGCAGGCGCCCCTGGCCGGACGCCCCGACCGTCACGGCGTCGGACCGGAAGCCGAGCGTGTAGGGGCCGTCCGGCATGCCGGCGAGCGCGCCCTCGGCGGGGACCTTGCGGCCGTTGGGCAGGCTGAGCATGGCGCCGGCTTTGGTCAGCGTCAGCTCGTTCAGCGGGGGGTCGGAGAACACCCGGGCGGCTTCGAGGTTCTGCGGATCGCGGTAGAGGCCGGCGGTCGGCCCGACCTGGGTCACCCGTCCCTCGCTGAGGGTCGCGGTCTGGCCGCGCAGCAGCAGTGCTTCGCTCGGCTCGGTCGTGGCATAGACAAGGATGGCGCCCGTCTCGGCGAACAGCCGCGGCAGCTCCTCCCGCAGCTCCTCGCGCAGCTTGTAGTCGAGGTTGGCGAGGGGCTCGTCGAGGAGCACCAGCCGGGCCTGCTTGACGAGGGCGCGGGCGATCGCGGTGCGCTGCTGCTGGCCGCCCGACAGCTGGGCCGGCGTGCGCCCCAGCATGGGCTCGAGCCGCAGGAGCTTCGCGGCCCGGCCGACGCGCGCCTCGATCTCGCCCTTGGGCAGCCCAGCGACCCGCAGCGGGGAGGCGATGTTCTCGTAGACGCTCAGCGTCGGGTAGTTGACGAACTGCTGGTACACCATGGCAACCGAGCGCCGGGTGACCGGAACGCCCGTGACGTCCGTCCCGTCCGCCAGGATGCGGCCGGTGCTCGGCCGGTCGAGGCCCGCCATCAGGCGCATCAGCGTCGTCTTGCCCGCGAGCGTCGGGCCGAGCAGCACGTTCATCGAGCCCGGCTCGAGGCGGAGCGACACATCGGTGATGAACGGCGTCCCGCCCACCCGGTAGCCGACATGCTCGAGAACGAAACTCAAGGATGCGCCCTTCCCGGCTGGGGACGGGCGCTCGGCCGCATTCCGTCCGCGTGGCGCATCGCACCCATCAATGGCAGCTCCCCCCGGGGCGACGCGCCTTGGCGTCTGTTCGTTGACCAGAGCCTATGTCGAAAATCCTAAGCGCGGCAAGCGAAAATAGTGATCACAGGAACGAACCGGAGGGGTCCGGCCCTCCCATCTCCGCATCGGTCGGGCCGCCGGCTTCCACCACCTCGACGCCGTTGAGCCGGCAGAGTTCGGCCATGGCCTGGGACGGCATGCGGTCGGTCACGAAGATGTCGATCTCGCTCAGGTGCGCCACCCGCACGGGGGCGGAGCGGGCGAACTTGCTGCTGTCGGCGACCAGCACGACGCGGCGCGCGTGGTCGATGATGGCGCGGGCGGCCTGCACCTCGCGGATGTCGAAGTCGAGCAGCGTGCCGTCGGCGTCGATGGCCGAGGTGCCGATGATCGCAAGATCGGCCCGGAACTGCCCGATGGCGGCTTCGGCCTGCGCCCCGACGATGCCGCCGTCGGCCTGCCGCACGGTGCCCCCGAGCACGAAGAGCTCAATGCCGGCGTGGCGGTAGAGCTCGCCCGCGACGTGGAGATTGTTGGTGATCACGAGCAGGCCCGCATGGCCGACAAGCGCGCGCGCGACCTCCTCGGTGGTGGTGCCGATGGTGATGAACACGGAGGAATGGTCCGGCACGAGCTGGGCCGCGGCCTCCCCGATCAGCTTCTTGTGCGGGCCGGCGATCATCTTGCGCGCGTCGTAGGCGAGGTTGACGACGCCCGAGGCGACCATCGCCCCCCCGTGCACCCGCACCACGAGCTGCGCCTCGCTGAGGTCGTTGAGGTCGCGGCGGATGGTCTGGGGCGTCACGCCGAAATGGGCCGCGAGATCATCGACGGACACGCGGCCCCGCTCCCGCAGCCAGTCCAGGATCTCGACGTGGCGGCGCGAGGACAGGCGGGAGGCGGGAAGGGTCATGGGGCGCGAGGTCAGAGGCTGAGATTGAAGGCGATCGAGATGCGCGTGCCGCTGCCCCGATAGGGCCGCACCTGGTGCATCAGCCAGGAGGGGAACAGCACCATCAGCCCGGGTTTCGGGCGGATGATCTCCGCCCCGCCCACCGAGGCGCCGTCCTCGCCCGCGAATTTCAGGGCCGGGGCGTACATGCCGGGGCCCGCGCCGCGCGGGTCGAGCATCTCGAACTCACCCCCGAGGGTATGGTCGCTGGAGCAGCCGCCGTCCTCGACGTAGTAGGTGCCCGACCAGAAGGAGCCCGCGTGGTAGTGCGCGACGTTGGCGTGGCCGGCGGTGTTCACGTTGGCCCAGGCCTGCACCTGCCAGGACGGCTGCACGAGCTCGCCCTGCCGGTTGGCCGTCATCTGCCCGGCGATGCCCTTGGCGAGCTCGATCAGCCCGCCGGCCCAGGGCTCGCCCCACTCGAGGATCGCCCGGTCGGAATGCCACCCCCCGGCGTTGGAGGCCTGCACCGAGGCGACCGCCGCCCGGCGGGCCAGGATGATCGGGGCGAGCGCGGCGTTGATTTCGGCGGCACGCGGGACCTCGAGGGCCGCGACCGGGGTCGCGAACAGGCCGCGCACCGCAAGATTCAGGCGTGTCGACATGGCTGAGCGATCCTCCCTTCGGACGGGTCCGGTGTCGCGCGAACCTGGCGCCGGGCTTCGCGCCTGGATTGCCACGGCGCTTCGCGCCTCGCAACGACGGCTGCGGGCCGCTCGATCCTCTTCCTTTTGGCTTTCGCTTTGATCGCTTGTTGAGGCTCTATTTTCGTTCTATCCTGTGACCAAGAACGGTCCGGTCGGGGAGAGGCGTCTTGGAGACCACCTATGACCTCGCGATTATCGGCGGGGGCGTGAACGGGTGCGGCATCGCCCGGGATGCCGCCGGCCGTGGCCTCAAGGTCTTCCTGTGCGAGCAGAACGATCTGGCGAGCGGCACCTCCTCGGCCGCCACCAAGCTCGTGCATGGCGGGCTGCGCTACCTCGAGCACTACGAGTTCCGCCTCGTGCGCGAGGCGCTGCAGGAGCGCGAGGTGCTCTGGGGCATCGCGCCCCACATCGTGTGGCCCCTGCGCTTCGTGCTGCCCTACCACCGCGGCCTGCGGCCCGCCTGGATCCTGCGGCTCGGCCTCTTCCTCTACGATCATCTCGGCGGCCGCAAACTGCTGCCCGGGACGCGCGCCCTCGACCTCACGCGCGATCCGGCCGGGCTGCCGCTGAAGCCCGGGGAGTACACCAAGGGGTTCGAGTATTCCGACTGCTGGGTCGAGGACGCGCGGCTCGTCGCCCTCAACGCGCGCGACGCCGCCGACCGCGGCGCGACGATCGTGACGCACACGCGGGCCGTGAGCGCGGAGCGGGCGGCCGACCACTGGATGCTGACCGTCCGCGACCGCGACACCGGCGCGGCCCGGACCATCCGGGCGACCGCGGTGGTCAACGCCGCCGGCCCCTGGGTCGGGCAGGTGCTGAACGGCACGCTCCGGGTCAACGCCCCGGCCAGCGTGCGGCTGGTACAGGGCTCGCACATCGTCGTGCGCAAGCTCTACGACCACGACCGCTGCTACATCTTCCAGAACGCCGACGGCCGCATCTTCTTCGCGATCCCCTACGAGGAGGATTTCACGCTGATCGGCACCACCGACCGCGACTTCCACGGCGACCCGGCCGACGTGCGGGCCTCGGAGGCCGAGCTCGACTACATCTGCGAATCGGCTTCCGGCTACTTCGCGCAGCCGGTGACCCGGGCGGACATCGTGTGGACCTTCTCGGGCGTGCGCCCGCTCTACGACAAGGGCGGCGAGGACGTCGCGCAGGCCGCGACCCGCGACTACGTGCTGTCGCTGGAGGCGGACCCCGGCAAGGCCGTGCTCCTGTCGGTGTTCGGGGGCAAGCTGACGACCTACCGCCGCCTCGCCGAACATGCGCTCGCGATGCTCGATCCCGTCTTCCCCGGCCTTGCGGCCAAGGCCGGATGGACCGGCAAGGCGCCGCTGCCGGGCGGCGACTTCCCGGTCCAGGGCTTTTTGGCCCTCGTGGGCGAGCTCCGGCGCTCCTGGCCGTTCCTGGCGGAACGGCACGCGAGGCGCCTCGCCCGCCAGTACGGCACGCGGGCGAAGACGATCTTGGGGACGGCCCGCACGCCCGCCGATCTCGGCCGCGATTTCGGCGGCACGCTGACCGCCGCCGAGGTCGACTACTCGATGGACCAGGAATGGACCCGCTCGGCCGCCGACCTCGCCTGGCGGCGCACCAAGCTCGGCCTGCGCCTGTCCCCCGCCGAACTCGGCGCGCTGGAGGACTACATGATCCAGCGGCAGCAGCGCGGCGCCCCGGCCGACCTCACGGACGATGCGGCACGGCTCGCGTGAGGGTCGCTTCGGCGCCCGCCCGGAGCCAAGACTCTGGACGCCTCCGGCGATTCGCCTCACAGTGATTTCTGCGGTTGATCCGCCGGCGTTGAGGGCGTGGGAGAACGATGGCGGCTCGGGACGAGGATCAATCGAATGGGCTGCGGGCCGTCGCGGCCGCGGTGGTCGCCGCCGAGTGCGACCCGCCCTTCGACATCCTCGAGCCGGCCGTGCTGGAGAGCTGCCTCGTCCTCTCCTCGCCCCATTCGGGCGCCGTCTACCCGCCTGCGTTCCTGGCGAGCGCGCGGCTCGATCCCGTCAGCCTGCGCCGGTCCGAGGACGCCTTCGTGGACCGGCTGGTCGAGGGCGCCGTGGCGTCCGGCATGCCGCTGCTCCGGGCACGGTTTCCGCGCGCCTTCCTCGATGTGAACCGCGAGCCCTACGAGCTCGACCCGCGCATGTTCGAGGGCCGCCTGCCGCCCTTCGTCAACTCGCGGTCGGTCCGCGTCGCCGGAGGCCTCGGCACCATCGCCCGCGTGGTCGGCGAGGCGCAGGAGATTTATGCCAGGCGCCTCACGGTCGACGAGGGGATCGGGCGCATCGACCGGCTCTACAAGCCCTACCATGCGGCGCTGCAGCAGCTGCTCGACCGGGCGCGCGCCCGGTTCGGCTGCGCGGTCCTGGTGGATTGCCACTCGATGCCGTCCCACCATGCGGTCACGGCCGCCGGAAGCCATGTCCGCGAGGACCGGCTGAAGGCCGACATCGTGATCGGGGACCGCTACGGCACGAGCTGCCACCCCGCCATCGCGGCCGTGCTGGACGACGGCCTGACGGCGCGCGGCTACGTGGTGGAGCGGAACAAGCCCTATGCGGGCGGCTTCATCACGGAACACTACGGCCACCCGTCCGAAGGCCGGCACGCCTTGCAGGTCGAGGTCAACCGTGCACTCTACATGGACGAGCGGGCGATCCGGCCGCACGGCGCCTTCGACAAGGTCGCGGCCGACCTTGCGGGTGCTCTGGCGCAGCTCGCCGTTATGCTCCGCGAGCCGCTCGACCGCGGCGCCATCGCGGCCGAATAGGCCGCAAAAGAAAGAGGCCGCTCGCGATACGCAAGCGGCCCAAGTCTAGGGAGGAAACGCCCAAGGAGGGCATGTGCGGCAAGATCATTGCCGCACCGCCAGAATATGCCACCGCACCGCACAAATAGCAAGATGGTCGTTTGAACTTTCTCTCAAGCCGTGAGCGAATGTTCATCAAAGCTTATGAAATCGTGAGGCTAACGGCCCTGAAGGACATGACGATGACCGACGTCGCGATCAGCCCGCCGAACTCGCCCGAAGCGCGGGACATCGCGCATGTGCTGCATCCCTACACCGATGCCCGGCGTCATGTGGAGGTGGGGCCGCTCATCATCGACAAGGGCCAGGGCATCTATGTCGAGGACGTGCACGGCACGCGCTTCATCGAGGCCATGGCGGGGTTGTGGAGCGTCGGCCTCGGCTTCGGCGAGCCGCGGCTGGTGGAGGCGGCGAGGCGGCAGATGAGCCGGCTGCCTTTCTACCATCCCTTCACGCACAAGTCGCACACCCCGCTGATCGACCTCGCCGAGCGGCTGGTCGCCCTTGCGCCGGTGCCGATGAGCAAGGTGTTCTTCACCAATTCGGGGTCGGAGGCCAACGACACGGCCATCAAGCTCCTGTGGTACCGTTCGAACGCGCTGGGCGAGCCCCGGCGCAAGAAGATGATCGGGCGGGTCAAGGGCTATCACGGCATCACGATCGCCGCCGCCAGCCTGACCGGGATTGCGACCAACCACACCGGCTTCGACCTGCCGCTGCCGGGCTTCCTCCATGCGCGCTGCCCGCACCACTGGCGCGAGATGCAGGAGGGGGAAAGCGAGGAGGCCTTCGCGACCCGCCTCGCCGCGGAACTGGAGGCCCTGATCCTCGCCGAAGGCCCCGACACCATCGCGGCCTTCTTCGGCGAGCCCGTGATGGGCGCGGGCGGGGTGATCGTGCCGCCCGCGGGCTACTGGCCCAAGATCCAGGCCGTGCTGCGGCGGCACGGCATCCTGCTGGTCGCCGACGAGGTGATCTGCGGGTTCGGGCGCACGGGATCGATGTTCGGCTCGCAGACCTACGGGATCGAGCCCGACATCATGATCGTGTCGAAGCAGCTGTCCTCGTCCTACCTGCCCATCTCGGCGCTGATCATGACCGAGGCGGTGTTCGGCCCCATCGCCGACCAGAGCCACGCGATCGGCACGCTCGGCATGGGGTTCACGGGCGGCGGCCACCCGGTCGCGGCCGCGGTGGCACTGGAGGTGCTCGATATCATCGAGGAGCGCGATCTCGTCGGCCACGTCCGGGCGCTTGCCCCGCGCATGCAGGGCCGCCTGCGCGCGCTCGCCGACCACCCGCTGGTGGGAGAGGCCCGCGGCGTCGGCCTGATCGGCGGCCTCGAGCTCGTGACCGACAAGGCCACCAAGACCGCGCTCGACAAGCCCGGCCAGCTCGGCGTCTTCGTCAACCGGTTCATCCAGGAGAACGGCGTCATCTGCCGCAACATCGGCGACACGATCTGCTTTTGCCCGCCCATGATCATCAACGAGGGCGAGATCGACCTGCTGTTCGACCGCATCGGCACGGCTTTCGACCAGGCCGCCGCGGCCTTGCCGGCCCGGTAGGAGCGCGCCGTTCGAGCCGGACCGATGGTAGGCCGGCGGCCCGGCCTGTCGACGCTGTGGGTCCGCTGCGGCGTTGCGCTGGTCAAGGCCGGCCGGCGGTTTCGGGCTCTTCCGACGTTCCAGCGCGCGGTCGCGCTCCGACCGAAGCTCGGTGACAGGTGGCTGCAGCTCGGCCGCACCGTAGCGGGCTTCGGCGAGCGCGCCGCAGCCCGCGCGGCCTACGGGCGGGCGGCGATTCGACCGTCCTCTCGCCAAATTCCTGCGGAGCTTGCGGGGCTCGACCGCGAGGCAGCCGGCGAGACGCCGGACACGAGCGGGTCCGGCGACGACAGGCATAGCGTCGAGGAAGGGGATGCCGGCTGGCCGCGCTTCGGGGACGCCGGGCTGCCCCCGCGGCTCCACGAGCTCCTGGCACGGTGCTACGGCGAGGACGTGATCCCGCGCTACGGCCACCTCATGGGCGTGGTCGCGGCCTTCGCGGACGAGCCCTCGCGCTTCCGGGCCGCGGCGGACGCTTCGCTCCTGCTCGATCGCATGAGGAGCGCGGCGTTGCGGCTCGAGGCCGACGGGGTGCGCGCCTCCATCGTCATCCCCGTGTTCGACAACCTCGTCTACACCCTGACCTGCATCGCCTCGATCCTGGAGCACGGGGCTCGCGTACCGTTCGAGATCATCGTGGGGGACGACCGCTCGTCCGACGAGACGGCCGCCGTCCTGACCGCCATCGGCGGCTGCGTCCGGGTGGTGAGGCACGCCGCAAACCTCGGTTTCCTGCACAACTGCAACAGGACGGCGGAGGTCGCGCGCGGCGAGATCATCGTCATGCTCAACAACGACACGCTCGTTCTACCCGGATGGCTGGACGCGATGATCGGGACCTTCGCGGCCTATCCCGGGGCGGGCTTCGTCGGCTCCAAGATGATCAACGGGGACGGCACCCTCCAGGAAGCGGGCGGCATCGTGTGGCGGGACGGGTCCGGGTGGAATTTCGGCCGCAACGCCGACCCCTCCTGGCCGGAGTACAACTACGTCAAGGAGGTCGACTACGTGTCCGGCGCCTCGATCGCGGTGCCGCGCGCACTGTGGGAGAGGCTCGGGGGCTTCGATCCCGTCTACGCGCCGGGCTACTGCGAGGATTCCGATCTTGCGTTCCGGGTCAGGGCGGCCGGCCACCAGACCCTCTACCAGCCGTCCTCGGCGGTGATCCACCACGAAGGCCGCAGTCATGGCCGCGACATCGCGGCGGGCATCAAGTCCTACCAGCGCGTCAATCGACAGACCCTTCGAGCGCGGTGGCAGACCACGCTCGCGATGGATCACCTCGACAGGGGCCAAAACGTCTTCGTGGCGCGCGACCGGTCCCGATGGAAGCCGCATATCCTGTTCATCAGCGGGTCCATCCCGGCCTGGGGTCGGGACGCCGGCTCGCGACGCCTGATCGATTACCTGACGCTCTTCCGGGATCGGGGGTTTCAGGTCACGTTGTGGCCCGACGACATGAACGAGGATGGCGGGGACCGTCGCCGGCTGCAGGATCTCGGGATCGAGGTCCTGTACTCCCAGGCCTTCGTCGATGGGTTCCCGCAGTGGTTCGATCGCCGCGGTAGCTGGATCGACTATGCGTTCGTCAGCCGTCCCCCTCGTGCCTCGAGCTACCTCGAGACGCTCGCCGGCGCGCGAACGCGGGTTTTCTCCGACGGCGGTCGGTCCCCCGCGGGGCGGGACGACGATCCCACCGCAGGCCTGATCCTGCCCGAGCATACGGCGCTCGAGACATCGGCCCGGAGCCCCGTCATCCTCGCCTCGAGCGCCCAGGAGGCCGACGACCTCCGGGAATCGGCCGATGCGGGCAGGCCCGTCGCGGTCGTTCCGATCCACATCGTCTCCGATGCGGCCCTCGAGGCCGCCGCGGCGAAGCTCGAAGACGCTATGGATCGCGCGGACCCGCATGCCCTGCTTTTCATCGGAGCGTTCGGCCATGCGCCGAACGTGGACGCCCTCGCGTGGTTGGTGACTCAGGTCATGCCCCTGGTACGGCAGCGGAACCCCGCGGTGCGGCTGCGGGTCGCGGGCTCCTATGTGCCGCAGGCCGTGGCGGATCTTGCGTCGGAGGATGTCACGATCCTGGGGCACGTCGGCGAGGACGAGCTGCGGGACCTCTACGGCTCCTCGGCCGTGGCAGTGATTCCGGTGCGCCATGGCGCCGGGGTCAGGGGCAAGCTGATCGAGGCCTTCGCGAACGGGACGCCGGTCGTGTCGACCTCCCTCGGCGTGCAGGGCATCCCCGAGCCCCGCAGCATGGCCTTCGTCGGCGACGATCCCTCCGACTTCGCGCGGCAGGTCCTGCTTGCGATCACCGATCGTGCGGAGGCGTTGCGGCGAGCGCGGCGGGCCGTCGCGTTCTTGCGGGAGCACTACACCGAGGCCAGCGCCGTCGAGGGCCTCGCGCCCTATGTGCCCGAGTTGCGCGGATCGCCGGCCCGCTCCGGGGGGCCCACGGCGCTTCGCGCCTCAAGATGACGGCAGGGCGTCAGGGGCCGCCGGATGTCCCCCGAATCAGGAAAAGGCGCCGTCCCGGTCGAGCGCGTGCAGGATCGCCACGAGGCCCCGCTCGCGCTGGGCCCTGAGGTCGTCCTGCGCCCGGGTCCCGATCATCGCTTCGACCGCCGCGGAGACCGTGGCGATCGTGGCGGGGTCGAGACGGGCCTCGCCGAGGTCGTCCCAGATCGCCTGGTAGGTCGGACCGTAGGCCACAAGGAACGCCGCGATGCCGTCGGCGTTGAGGGCGTTGGAGATGAAGGACCCCTGCAGGGTCCATTTGGGGCCGGGGCCGTAGGCGAAGGCCCGGTCGATGTCCTCCACCGACGCTACCCCGTCGCGCACGAGCGCGATCGCCTCGCGCCACATCGCTCCCATCAGGCGCAGCGCGAGATGGCCCGTGACCTCCCGGTTGAGCACCGCGGGCTTCTTGCCGATCGACTCGTAGAACGCCCGCGCCCTCAGCAGCGCGCCGGGCGAGGTCGCCCGGCCGCCGACGATCTCGACCAACGGCATCAGGTGGGCCGGATTGAATGGATGCCCGAGGACGATCCGCTCGGGATGGACGCAGGCCGCCTGCATGTCGGACACCAGCAGGGCCGACGAGGACGAGGCGATCACGACATCGGGCGCCACGCCCCGCTCGATCGCGGCCATGAGGTCGCGCTTGAGATCGAGGCGCTCGGGGCCGCATTCCTGGACGAAGTCGACGCCCGCCAGGGCCTCCGACAGGGATGGGAAGAACGCGATGCTCCCCGCGCCGGAGGCCGGCCGGAGCGCCGCAAGGTCGCGCTCCAGCCCCGGCCGGAGGGCCGCAAAGGCGTCCCATACCGCGGGCCTCGGGTTGTAGCAGCGCACCGCCAGCCCGGCATGGGCGAACGCCGCCGCCCAGCGCTGGCCGATGGTGCCGAACCCGACGACGCCGACGGTGGCGATCGGCGATCCGACCTCAGTCATGGCGGCATGGCTCCAGAGGGAGACCCCGGGCGCGGGGCCGTGTTGGCCGCATCTCCGGCGTGACGACCGGGGCCGTCAACCGAGCGCCGCGGACCCGCGCATGAGGATGTCGATCCTGAACAGGATCATGCCCCGACCATCGGTGACCTCGACGCGCCATTCCTCCCCGATCCTGGGCCGCACGGCTTCGCTGCGCAGGAGCTCGGAAGCCAGGCGGATCGACTCCCGCCGCGCGTCGTCGGGGCCGGACAGCGCAGTCCCGTCCCGGTCCAGCGTGGTTTCGCCATCATACACGTTGAAGTGATAGTGCGGCATCGATCCCTCGTCTCGCTGATCTCAGGGGGGAGAACCAGAAGCGCGGAGACGAGGTCCAACTTGGCTGTAAAAATCCAGGCTTGCGTGCGGTGAGCCGGGGGTCCGTCGTCGCGAGGCGTTACGGCGATCCAGGCCACGATGGGAAGCCCGGCCATGGATCGCTTCGCGACGCTCGCGACGACGACATCGGCGTCGGGCGCCGGTTCGTCGATGCGGCCTGGCAGGACGGATCAGCGCTTCAGCCGGTACCCGCTCTTGAAGATCCAGCGCACCGCGAGCAGGCACGCCGCCATGAACCCGAGCGTCATCCCCAGGCTGATCCGCGGGTCGATGTCCGACACGCCGTAGAAGCTCCAGCGGAAGCCGCTGACGAGGTACACGACCGGGTTGAACAACGTGACCGCGTGCCAGAACGGCGGCAGCATGTCGATCGAGTAGAAGCTGCCGCCCAGGAAGGTCAGCGGGGTCACGATCAGCAGCGGCACCATGTTGAGCTTCTCGAAGCTGTCGGCCCAGATGCCGATGATGAAGCCGAACAGGCTGAACGTGGCGGCCGTCAGCAGCAGGAACGCCGCCATCCACAGCGGATGGAGGATGGCGAAGGGCACGAACAGCCGCGCGGTCACGAGGATGATGAGGCCGAGCAGGATCGACTTGCTGGCCGCCGCCCCCACGTACCCCAGCACGATCTCGAGGGCGGAGACCGGCGCGGACAGCAGCTCGTAGATCGTGCCCACGAATTTGGGGAAGTAGATGCCGAACGAGGCGTTGGTGATGCTTTGCGTGAGCAGGGAGAGCATGATCAGGCCCGGCACGATGAAGGCCCCGTAGCCGACGCCGCCCACGGCTTCCATGCGCGAGCCGATCGCCCCGCCGAAGACGATGAAGTAGAGCGAGGTCGAGAGCACCGGGGACACGATGCTCTGCAGCAGGGTCCGCCAGGTACGGTTCATCTCGAACAGGTAGATGGCGCGCACGGCGTGGATGTTCATGGCTCGGCGTGCACCAGGTCGACGAAGATGTCCTCGAGGGAGCTCTGGCTGGTCTGCAGGGTCTTGACCCGCAGCCCCAGCGTGTCCAGGTGCCGGAAGAGGTCGGCGATGCCGCTGTCCCCGGTCTGGGCGTCGTAGCCGTAGACGAGCTCGGTCCCGTCCTTGACGAGCTCGAGCCGCCAGCGCGCGAGGTCCGGGGGGACGCGCGCGAGCGGTTCCTGGAGCTGCAGCCGCAGCTGCGCCTTGCCGAGTTTGCGCATCAGGGCGGCCTTGTCCTCGACCAGGATGAGGCGACCCTTGTTGATCACGCCCACCCGGTCGGCCATCTCCTCGGCCTCCTCGATGTAGTGCGTGGTCAGCACGATGGTCACCCCGCTCTCCCGCAGGCCGCGGACCATCTGCCACATGTCGCGCCTGAGCTCCACGTCGACGCCCGCGGTGGGCTCGTCGAGGAACAGGATGCGCGGCTCGTGGGCGAGCGCTTTTGCGATCATCACCCGCCGCTTCATGCCGCCCGAGAGCGTCACGATCTTGCTGTCCCGCTTGTCCCAGAGCGAGAGATCCCGGAGGACCTTCTCGAGATGGGCCGGGTTGCGCGGCTTGCCGAACAGCCCGCGGCTGAACCCGACGGTGGCGAGCACGGTTTCGAAGGCGTCCGTGCTCAGCTCCTGGGGCACCAGCCCGATAACGCTCCGGGCCGCCCGGTAGTCGGCGACGGTGTCGTGGCCGTCGGCCCGCACGGTCCCGGCGGTCGCCCTGGCGATCCCGCACACGATGCTGATCAACGTGGTCTTGCCGGCGCCGTTCGGGCCCAGCAGGGCAAAGATCTCGCCCGGCGCGATGTCGAGGTCGATGCCGCCCAGGGCCTGGAACCCGGACGCATAGGTCTTGGTCAGGCCCCTGATGGAGATGGCGGGCCGCCGGCCCGGGGGCGCGGCGCGGCCGGACGAGGGGATCGGGCCGGCCTGGGCCGGGTCGCGCGTCACCGTGTCGGCCATCCATCCTCCTCGCCCGAGCGCCGTTCTAAGCGCATCGGGAATGGTTGCAATCGGCTTGGCGTCGCCGGACCCGTCGGCGCCGTGGCGATCCAGGCCATGGTGGGCAAGCCCGACGGTGGATCGCTTCGCTGCGCTCGCGACGACGACAGGGGCCCGTGCCCGGTTCGCCGTGAGCCAGCCTGGTATCGGACCCCTACTCCGTCCCCATCACCAGGCCCTCGATGTCATGCTTCTGGACGATGGGCACCAGCTCCGGCACCACCCGGCACACCAGATGGTCGCGCACGGTCTTCGGCAACGCGTCGTGGTAGTCCTGGGTCACCAGCATGTCGTGCAGGGCCGCGTGTCCCGCGCCCGGCGCGTCGACGCCGAGCACCAGGACCGGCCGTGCTATCGGCGAGCCGTGCGCGGTGCCGCGATGCATGGTCAGCGCCGAGCGACACGAGACGTCGCCCATCTGGGGGAACTTCCTGGTCGCGCGTTCCGCAAAGCGCGGCCAGACTTCCTTGGAGGGGAACATCTCGTGGTCCCACGTCCGGCCGTCGTCCCACTGAGTGCCGGGCGCGACCTCGAAGGGGCCCATGTCGGGCGTGACGTCGACCCCGGTCAGGTTGAAGGCCAGCGAGGTGATCCGACGGTCGCGCCAGGTCTCGACCGGCGAGGGGAAGTCGCGGTGCCAGGGCTGGTTCCTGGCGCCCTGGAAGGGCGTGTCGAACCCGATCTCCACGATCTCGTAGTCCGGCCCGAGCACCGCCTCGCACATCCCCGTGACCCAGGGATGCGTGACGAGGTCGACGAAGCCGCCGAAAGTCTGTGGATGGATTTCGACGTACCAGCGGCGCGGGCCGCGCCCGACCGCGCCGCCCGGGCGCTGGATGGCCTCCCAGAAGGCCGTCATGATGTCCTCGCGCATCGCCTCAGCCCAGGCGCGCGAGAACGCGCCCTTCCGGCCGACGACGCCGTCGCGCTGCAGGGTCTCGATGTCGCCGGACATGTCGAGACGCGTGCCGAGATCGGGTCCAGCCATCAGTTCCTCCCTGTCGATCGCTTATCGTCGGACCGAGACACGGTCGGTTACATTATGGAAGAGATCGCGACCGGTTCAAACCGACGCATGCTGCCGCAGGGGAAGGAAGACTTTCGGGTCGAACGGCCCGCCTGCCCGGCGGATCTTGACAGGCGGACCCGCCGGCTAATCTAAGACGGTGCCGCCGGGCCCGGATCCCGAACGCGACGCCGATGCGCGTGAGGAGCCCCGAGTGAGCGTGGAGTCGATCGCGATCGGTCCGGGCGAGCTGCCGCGACGAAGCTCCGTGGGGCGCATCCTCGGTGTCCTCGGCCTTCTCGGCCTGCTGGCCGTGCTCGGCGTCCTGCTGATGCTCGTCTTCGACCTGCGCGATCAGGCGCGCCGGGACGCGAACCACGAGGTCCAGGGCAGCGCCTATGCGCTGGCCGATCATGCGAGCCGCCTCTTCGAGGTGGCGGACGTGGCGCTGCGGGGCGCGGCGGGCCTCAGCGCCGGCCGCGACTGGGATGCGGTCGCCCGGTCCGTGGAGCTGTACCACCAGCTCAAGACCCTGGAGGAGGCGCTCCCCTATCTCGAGGACGTCTGGCTGAACGACGCCACGGGCCAGTTGCGCCTGACGAGCTTCGCATTTCCGAGCCCCTCGTCCAACGCCGCCGACCGGGACGCGTTCAAGAGCCAGCGGCAGCCGAACGACCGCCTCTATGTGGGGCAGCCGATCGTCGGCCGGGTGACCGGCAAGCCCACCTTCCTCCTCTCGCGCCGCCTGCAGGAGCCGGACGGGTCCTTCCGCGGCATGGTCTCGGTCACGGCGGACCTTGCCTACTTCACCGACTACTGGGGCAAGGTGCGGCTGCCGGCGGACGCGAACGTGGCCCTGCTGCGCGCCGAGACCTTCGACGTGCTGTCGCAATATCCCGCCTCGGACGAGGGCAAGCGGCTGGCGTCGCGCTCGGCCGAGACGGTGCGGTCGGCGATCGCCGCGGCACGCGACACGGGCCTGATCGACCCCGCGGTGGCGGAGGGCACGGGCAATCGGCTGGTGTCCTACCGCCGCGTGGGCGACCTGCCTCTCTATGTGGCGGTCAGCGTCTCGGAGGCCTCCGTGAACGCCGCATGGCGGGACCGGTTCATGAGCTATGCGAGCTTTGCGTCCGCCGCGACCCTCGCCCTGGGTTCGCTGACGATCCTGGGCTTCCGGCAGGCCCGCCGCGACGCCACCGCCACCGCCCTGCTGCAGCGCGCCCAGGCGAAGCTGTCGGACGCGAACAGCCGGCTGGAGCAGACCGTCGAGGACCGCACCGAGGCGCTGAGGGCCAGCGAAGGCCGCCTCCGCCTCATCCTGGAAAGCGCCACCGACTACGCCATCATCGCCATCGACCTCGGCGGCGTGGTGACCCACTGGAGCACCGGCGCCAGGAATGTCTTCGGCTGGGAGCCGGCAGACGCCGTCGGGCAAAGCGCCCGCCTCATCTTCACGCTCGAGGACCAGGCGGCGGGCGTCCTCGAGGCCGAGCTCGGCAAGGCCCTGACCGAGGGCCACGCCTCGGACGACCGCTGGCTGATGCGCCGGGACGGGTCCCGGTTCTTCGCCACCGGCGCCCTCGTGCCCATGCGGGGCCCGGCCGAGGGATCGCCCACGGGCTTCCTCAAGATCCTGCGCGACCGGACGCTGGAGCACGAGGCCGAGCAGGCCCGGCACACGCTGAACCTCACGCTCGAACGGCTGGTGGCCGAGCGGACCGCGGGGCTGGAGCTCGCGAGCGAGCGCCTCGTCGCGGAGGCGGCGAGCCGGCAGCGGGCCGAGGAACAGCTCCGCCAGGCCCAGAAGATGGAGGCCGTGGGCCGCCTGACCGGCGGCATCGCCCACGACTTCAACAACCTTCTGACCATCATCACGGGATCGCTCGACATGGCGCGGCGGCGCCTGGGCAAGGGCGAGGAGGCCCGGGTCGAGACGCTGCTCGGCCATGCGGCCGAAGGCGCCAACCGCGCCGCGGCGCTGACCTACCGCCTCCTCGCCTTCTCGCGCCAGCAGCCGCTCGCGCCCGAGCCGATCGACGCCAACAAGCTCGTCGGCGGCATGTCGGACCTGCTCCGCCGGACCCTTGGGGAGAACATCGCGGTCGAGACGGTGTTCGCCGGCGGCCTCTGGCGCACGCATGCCGATCCCAACCAGCTCGAGAACGCGCTCCTCAACCTGTGCATCAACGCGCGCGACGCCATGCCGG
>CAXUMV010000009.1:13798-22387 GCA_964252065.1 uncultured Lichenihabitans sp. | reverse complement strand
GGCTTGCCACGGTCACTTCCATGGCGAGCTTGCGGTTGAGCGGCCCAAGCGCGGCATATTGGGGCGCGAGCTTCAGCGCGTCGGGCATCTTGCCCCCGTCGCGTAGGGCGAGCACGAGCCCCTCGGCGGCCTTGGGCGTGGGGCTGGGCACCATGGCGGCCCGGAACCACGTCTCGGCGCCCGCAAAATCCTTGCGGCTCAGCGCGTACCAGCCCAGGAGCTCGGCGTCCTTGGCCCCGCCCGGCGCCCGGGCCCGGGTGCCCACCTGGTCGAGGTCGGCCTGGCTCGGCACCACGTCCGTCCGGCCGGCCGCCGCCGCGCCGATCCGCTCCCGCACGGCATCGAGCCGGATGTCGCCGAACTCGTTGGCGCCGTTGGGCTGGCGGCGGCCGAGCCGCAGCAGGCCGTCCATGGCCTCGGGCGACTTCACCACGAGGCTCGCCTTCTGGATCGTAGCGAGCCGCACCTCGGGCTTGGCGCAGCTCGACAGGATGTAGCGGTAGGCGTCGACCGCGTGGGGCTCGTCGTCGGTCGCCGCGAGCGCCTCGGCGGTCCGCCACATGGCATCGAGATTGCCGCAGGTCATCAGCCCGGGGGTGGCCGAGGCGATGTCGACCACGCCCGGATAGTCCTTGGCGTCCGAGGCGCGCACGAGGGCGTCGGAGGCCTCGGCGAGGGCGAGCTTGGTCGACAGGTCGCTGGAGGGCTGCCAGCCCGCGATGCGCTGGCGCCGCTCCTCGATGGCGGCCTTGAGGCCGTCGAGGTCATGCTTGCCGAACAGATCCCACAGCGGCTGCTCGGACTCGGTGGAGCGCGTTTCCGTGAACAGATCGGTCGGCGGCTCCCATCCGGGGAACCGCGCGCGCAGGAGCCTGATCTCGGCCGCGACGCGGGCGAGGTCGTTCTGCTGGGCGTAGAAGCGCAACGGGCCGGTGTCGGGGCCGGTCTGGGGCGCAGGCGCCTCGCCGGCCGCGGGGCCGGCGGCCGGCGGGGGCTTCGGGCGCTCGAGCACCCAGGCGGAGGCCGCGCCGGCCCGGGCCGGGGCGGCGCCCGCTGGATCGAGGGCCGGTCGCGCGGGCAGGAAGCTGCCCGCGGCGGGGGCGGCCGGGGCGCCGAACTGCGGCGCCGGCGCGGCGCCGTCGGCCCAGGCGGCCGTGAGCGCGGAAACCGAGACGCCGAGCGCGAGCCCGGCCAGGAGGGCAAAGCGGCTCAAAGGCATGCCGGGGACCTTTCTGCAATGGCGAGAACGGAAAGCAGGCGCAGCGTCTCGGGGTAGTAGAAGTCGCTGCGCCGGTTGATCATCTCGGGGGGAATGGCCTGGCCGCCCGCCACGCAGCGGGCGAGCGCCAGCACGAGATCGTAGCCCGGCTCCTTGATGGGCAGGGTCACGGCCGCCTCCTTGGTGTCGATGAGGCTGGTGGTGGAGGCGGTCTGGGTCCAGGCGCCCGCAAAGCGGCGGAGCGCGCGGCGCGCGTCGGGGCCGCCGTCCATCGCAAGGTAGAGCGGGATGCGGATGGCGTTGTACCCGAAGGCGGCCGGGAAGTTCGCGGCCGGCCGCGGCTTTGCGCCCGCCAGCGATTCCCAGTCCGTCGGCAGGCCGAAGGACCCGAAGCGGCTGGCGTCGATCAGCGCGAGGCCGTTGCGCCGGAGCCCCGCCCAATCCACCTCGGGCGCCAGCTTCTGGAGGGCCGGAAAGCCCGGGAACACCCAGTAGGACAGGTTGATCACCGGGCCGTCCGGCTGCTCGCCGGCCGCAAAGCCCTGGAGGCCGGGTGCGAGAACGAGGTTTGCGCGATGCGGACGCACCGCGCCGGCCCCGATCGCGCGGGCGATCCGCTCGGCGGCGCTGCGGTAGTCGGGGCGGTTGAAGCGCCCGGCGGCCTCGGCCAGGGCCCAGGCGATCAGGATGTCGCCGTCGGTGGCGTTGTTGGTGTCGGCGACCGCCTTGGTCTTGGGGTCCCATTTCCAGGCCGCCAGCCCATCGGGGCGGACCAGCAGGGTCTTGGCCGTCCAGCGCCACATGGTCTCGAATCGGTCCGCATCGCCCGTCTTGGCGGCCAGCAGCAGGCCGTAGCCCTGGCCTTCGCTGTGGGACACGTCGCCGTTGCCGTTGTCGCGGATCCGGCCCTCCGGGGTCATGAAGCGCGCCGCATAGGCCTGCCACTCGCTGACCAGCCAGGCGCGCGAGGCGCTGTCGACGGCGAGCTGCGTCCGGTCGGGCGCGCTGAGGGCGGCCAGCCTGGCCTCCTCGGCGCGGGCGGGGAGCGGGGCGGCCGTCATGAGGGCCGCGACCGCAAGGGACACGAGGGGTCTCACCGGACCCCCACGCGCCGGAGGATGACGTGCGTCGAGGTGCCGAGCAAGGTCACCAGCACCAGGAGCACGCCCATGCTCAGGACGATGTTGTCCGACAGGATGCCGCCGAGGATCGGCCGCACGTCGGCAAGCACGAGGCTCTGGGGCATCACGTAGGTGAGGTTGCGGGTGCGCACCGTGTGGACGGTGTCGTCGGCGGGATCGAAGGCGATCGCCTGGCCGCCAAGGCTCGCCCAGTGCCCGCCCGAGATGAGGTGCTGCAGGCCGCCGGTCAGGCTCGGCGCGTCGGCCGCCGTGACCACGAGCCAATGGGCGGCATCGCGCGTCACCTGCGGCAGCTTGATGCCTCCGATCGAAGGCGCCGAAAGGTCGGGCGCGACGGCCGCCACCAGCAGCGTGCTCGGCGTCAGCGGCAGGATGTTGCTCTGGCCGTCGCCGGCGTAGAAGAAGCCGCGGCTCCGCAGCAGCGCCTGCGCGCCCTTCATGGCCGCATGGGCGTCCAGGCGGAAGTCGGCGGTGTCGAAGGCGACGCCGACCGGGGCCGCGGCGGGGACGGGCGCCATCGCCTCGGGCAAGGCGTCCAGGGACGCCTCGGCGGCGACCGGCGCGGGCAGAGCCTCGATCGGGGCGGGCCGTGGCTCGACCGGCTCCGAGATCGCCCGCAGCGCCGCGGCCGTGAACTCGGGCAGCCGGCCGAGCGTCGCCACCAGAACGCCCGGGGGATCGGAGTCGGCCGGGACGCCGATCCGGATGTCGGGCACGGCCACCTTGTTGCGTCCGGCCGTCATGTTGGCGAGTACCGTGAGCCCGGCCCCGATCGAGGCGCGGTCGGCATCGGGAAGGTAGAGACGGACCCGCCCGTCCTCGGCATCCATGTCGTAGGCGAGCGCGGTGGGGATCTGCGGCAGCATGGCGAGATGGGCGAAGCGGGGAAAGTCGAGCTCGGAGGTCGCCGCGATGGTGAGGCGCGGCTCGCGCGGCATCGCGACGGTGTCGCACTGGCCGTCGGCGACCGCCGAGGTGACGCCCTCGATCGACAGGTCGTTGTGGCCGGGATGGAAGAAGCGCAGCGGGAGATCGACGACGGCGTGCTCGAGCCGCTCGGCCTTGCCGGCCGCCAGCGGGATCGAGGAGACGAGCGTGCCGTTGACGCGGAACACGAGGGCGTCGCCCTCGACCAGGGAGGCGGACTTCGCCCCGTCGATCAGGAGGCGCGCCCGGTCGTCGGCGGCCAGGAAGTCGGGCGGCAGGTCGATGTCGAGCGTCGAGGTGTAGTGGCGGCCGCTGAACACCGCGGCCGGCACGCCGAGTTGGGCGAAGGTCTTGCGGAAGCCCTGCTGCACGGCCTCGCCCTGCGTGGCCGGCTTGGCGGCGGCCGCGAGGCCGTCGATGACGCGGTCCGCGTCGGCGGCATCGGTGCCGGCCATGACGACCACCAGGCGTTCGGTCTCCGGGTCGCGGGCCAGCGTCACGCCGTCGCCGCGTCCGATCACGGTCAGGCCCTCGGCCGCCGCCGCCTCGGCGCCGCCGCGGGCCAGCACCACGTCAAAGCCCGCCCCGGTGCCCCGGTCGGGCCCGACATCAACGAGGGGCCGCACCAGCCGGGCGCGATGGACCAGCGCGTCGATCAGGCGACCGGCCTGTGCCACCTCGGCGAGATCGGCATCCTCCCGCATCCGCAGGTGGATGCGCGTCGTGCCGTCCTCGGCCAGGGGCTCGAGCCCGAGGTCGGCGACCGTGCGCGCCGCAAGGCTCGCCTCCCGCGGCACCAGAAAGCCGGTCCCCGCGGCATCGAGCGTCGCCCAGAGCTCGTAGGTGGCCTGGACCGAGCAGTCGACGCGGTGGGTCAGGGCCGCCGTGATCTGGATCGTGTTGGGGCCCGGCACGAGGATGCCAGCCGGCAGGCGCACCGGCACGATCATGGGCTTGTCGGCCGAGGCCGGCTGCACGGAGGCGACCGTGGTGCCGTTGATCGCCACCTTGACCACCGAGCGCTCGGGCAGGATCGACACCGCGTTGAGCACCGCGAGCTGCAGCACGGCCGTCCGCGCCGCCTCGGTCCGCCCAAAATTCATCGTGAAGGTCCGCACGGCGTATTCGCCGCGCATGGTGAGCTCGTTGGAGCTGGCGGGCAGGCGCTTGAGCACCATGCCCTTGTCGGCCGGGACCGCGGCCTTGGGGCGGCCCGGCACCGCGAAGGCGGCGGCGGGCGGGGGGGCCGTGTCGGCCCGGGCGCTTCCGGCGGCGGCGGCCGCCAGGGCGACCGCCAGAGGAAGGACGGCCCTGCGGCGCGGCGAACGAGCGAGTGGCTTCATGGTCGGCAAGGTTCCGTAAAAGGGAAGGGCGGGACCGGACGAAGGACGGGTCAGGCGGCGGAGCTCTCGGTCGAGGACGGCGCCGCGGCCCGGGCCGTCGACTGGCCGCGCCGGAACAGCACGTAGTAGAGCCCGCGCGTCGTCTGGGTGACCCACCAGGTGAGCATGACGGCCGAGCCCGTCAGCACGCCGATCCGGCTCGCGTCGGCCTTGCGCTGGCTGTGGATCGGGGCGACGTCGGCGAAGGCGACGGCGGCGATCATGCGGAAGCGGTCGCCGTTGTTGCCGTAGAACTTGAGCCCGGCGCCCCGCGCATCGGCCAGCGTCCGCCGGCCGGTCGAGATCACCGGAGCCTCGAGATAGCCCGTGGCGGACTGCAGGTCGGGCAGGCGCAGGATGCCCGTGGTGCGGGCCGCGAGCTGCATGGTGGCGGGGAGGCGCACCTGAAGCCCGCCGATGGACATGTCCTCGATGATCACCGGCACCGAGGTGGTGCCGATCACCAGGCTCGCCTCGCGGTTGCTGTCGATGCGCGGCGCGCTGCGGCGCTCCCGCAGCTCGCACACCGCCCCGAGGCCCAGGCCCGTCAGGACGAGGTTGAAGGTCGTCCACACGCCCACGACGGTGAGCGAACTTCGGGTTGCGCGGATCGATGAAGACGCTGAGCACGGCGCGGAACAGCATCACGGACTGGATGTACTCGTAGGCATCCGAGATCCACGGCCAGCGGAAGTTCTTGAAGATGTAGCTCTGGATCAGCAGCGCCGACAGCATGTAGGTGGCCGTGTAGGCGATGAACTCCTGGCTGTTGGCGACGTAGATCTTCATGCCGAAGAAGATGAACAGCATCGGGGCGACGATGAAGGTCATGCGCGAGAGCGGGAACAGCCAGAACATGCTGCTCGACAGGTAGCTCAGCCGTTGGGGCAGCGTCAGGCCGCGCTTGAACAGCGGGTTCTTGAGCAGCAGGATCTGCACCATGCCGCGGCACCAGCGCGAGCGCTGGGTGATGAAGGCGTCGAAGGTCTCGGGCTGCAGACCCGCGATCAGCGGCTTTTCGACGTAGAGGCTGTTCCAGCCGCGCGAATGGAGTTCCAGCGCGCTCTCGGCGTCCTCGGTGATCGAGGAGCCCTGGAAGCCGCCCACCTGCTCCAGCGCCTGGCGGCGCAGCACGGCCGCCGATCCGCAGAAGAAGGCCGCGTTCCACTTGTCCAGCCCCTTCTGGACGAGGCCGTAGAACATCTCGTTCTCGGCCGGCATGCGGCTGGCCGAGAGGTTCTTCTCGATGGGATCGCGGTTGAGGAAGAAATGCGGGGTCTGCACCAGGAACAGCTTGGGGTCGGTGCTGAAGAAGCCGACGGTCTCCTGCAGGAAGGTCTGCGCCGGCACGTGGTCGGCGTCGAACACCACCACGAGGTCGCCCTCGCTATGGGCGAGCCCGTTGTTGAGGTTGCCGGCCTTGGCGTGGGTGTTGGCCTCACGGGCGAGATAGCGCACGCCGAGCTCCGCGCAGAGGAGCTGCATGGTCTCCCGGCGCTTGACCGCCCGGGCCGAGACCGACGGGTCGTCCGACTGCACCTTCTGGTCGGTGCCGCCGTCGTCGAGCAGGAAGACGTTGAGCTTGCCGGGCGCGTAGTGCATGCGCTTGGCGGCCGCCAGCGTCGGGGCCAGGATGTCGATGCTCTCGTTGTAGGAGGGCACGAAGACATCGACCGTCGGCGCCTGGTCGTCAGGCAGCCGCGGCGCGGCGGGCCGGTTGACCGGCTGCGCCACTGTGAACAGGCTGAGGAACAGCATGGTCACGCAGTAGCATTCGGCCAGCACGAGGAGGATGCCGGCGAGGAAGTCGAGCGGCGAGCTCATGGGCGGGATCGTGCTGGTCAGGCGCCAGACGACGTAGCGGAGCACCACGAAGGTCCCGAGCCCGAGGAAGATGCTGCGGAACACGCCCTCGAGACGAAGCGCCTTGATGGCGACCATCGCCGTCAAGGCCCCGGCCGCCAGCGCCAGCTGCGCCTCCACGCCCAGGGGCAGGAACGCCAGCAGCATCACGGCTGCCGCCGTCACCCCCCACACTGCGATGCCAGCAAGCTTGATCATCTCGGCTATTCCTGATTGGATCGGGCATATCGATGATAGAAACGACTTAACGCAGCCTATATTTAATCGAATCAATTGAAGTAAAATGGAGAGTATCGGAGGGCCGGATATCAAACATCGTTATTTTTGACTGTCCGGCGATGGCTTCCATTGTGTTACCGCGGTCGGCATCGCCCCGGATGCGGCCACAACTGGCCGCGGTCCTGACGAACGCGCGGCGGCCCCGGTCCCCGGGACAGACAGCGCGCTTTCGACGCATCCCCCGGCCCTGTCCGGGTGCGGCCGCGCCTCCACGTAATGACCGGATAGAGCAACCGGGACGGGGCGGAGCTGTGAGGTGGGACCACGAAGGCACGCTCGGGATCGAGCGCCCGAGCGTCCCGCGAGGGTGCCTTGCCGCCTACGGCCCCCTGTTCGTCGAGCTCAACGACCTCAAGCGGGTCACCGCCGCGGGCCGGCCGGGGTCGATCGCCACGCGGCTGTTCGGGGAGGCCTGGGGCGCGCTTGTGGCCGGCGCCCCGCCCGCGGCCGTCGCGCGGCAGACCGCCGGGCGGGCCCTGGCGGCCGCCCGCCTCGCCGACATCGACCATAGCGTCCTCCGCGAGGCCGGACTGTCGCGGCCGGCGATCGCGGCGATCCTGCATACGGCGATCGACGCGGTCGGCGGCGCGCTGCCCGATCCGTTGCGGCAGGCCCTGAAAAGCGGGGTCGACCCCCTCGACGAGACCCCGGATGCGCCGCTCCTGCCGGCCTTCGTGGAGGCGCTGGCCGGCCAGCCGCGGGCCGGCATGACGTGCCCGGGCAAGCCCCGCATCCTGCTGGAGCCGCCCGAGAACCACGCGGACCATTGCCTCGTCGTCGCGGTCTACGGCGTCGTGCTGGCGCCCGTGTTCGGCGCCGATCCCGCGCGGGTCTTCCTGGCCGCCCTCGCCCATCACCTGCACAATGCCGGAATGCCGGATGCGGGCTTCACGGGAGAGGTGCTGCTCGGCGCCCATCTCGGCGCCGTGGTCGCCCACTTCACCGAAGCGGGGCTGCGCCAGCTGGCCCCGCCGCTCCGCGCCGCCGTCGAGGGCGCCCGGGCGGTGCTGCCCGATGCCTCGACCCCCGAGGGCCGCGCCTTCCATGCGGCGGACGCGATCGACCGCGTCCTGCAGATCAGCCAGTACGGGCGCGCCGGCGCCCTCACGGCCGCCCAGATGCTCGGCGAGATGGAGCTCGTGCACGAGGGCCCGGTCAAGACCTTCCAGGACGAGGTGCTGCGCGAGGCCGGGCTGTCATGAGCGCGCCAGGCCTCCTGTCGCCGGTCACGGGCGCGGCCCTCGAGCCGGACGGCCCGGCCCTGCTGCGCGACACCGATGGCCGACGCTGGCCGGTCGTCGACGGCATCCCCTATCTGCGGGTCGGCCGCGACGCTCTCGTCGAGGAGGCCGTCGCCCGGCTGGAGGCCGGCGACCGCGAGGGCGCGCTGGTGGTCCTGCTCGGCGACCAGGACGACTGGTGGTCGGGCGCCCGGCCCGGGGAGGAGGCGCTGTGCGAGCTCGTGCGCCGGCGCGATGCGCTCAGCCTCCGCGACGCCATGGGGCTTCTCGCGTTCGGGCGGGTGGGCGACTACTTCGCCCATCGCTGGAGCGATCCGACGTTCCTCGCCGGCCTCGCGCTGATCGAGGCGCACTGGCGCCCGGCCGCGACCAGCTTCGAGCTCGCGTGCGGGATCGGCCACTATGGCCGCGAGCTCGCCCGGCGCGGGGTCGCCTATCACGGGGGCGACGTGGTGTTCGCCAAGCTCTGGCTGGCGCGGCACTGGGTGCTGCCGGCGGACGCCCGGCTGGTCTGCTTCGATGCCGCGGCGCCCTGG
>CAXUMV010000009.1:5168-13788 GCA_964252065.1 uncultured Lichenihabitans sp. | reverse complement strand
GCCACGACGCCTTCTACTTCCTAGAGCCCAAGGCCGACATCCTGGCCCGCCTGCGGCGCCTTGCCGAGCCGGCCGGCCGCCTCGTGATCGGCCACGTGCACAACCGGGACGCCGACAACCTGTCGGCCGGCCATGCGCTCGCAAGCGGCGAGGTGGCCCGGCTGTTCCCCGCGGCGGCCGTCTACGACGACGCCGAGCTCACGCGGGCCCTGGTCGAGGCCCGCAGCCCCGTCCCGGCGGCTCCGGCGGCGCTTGCGGCCGCCGAGGCGTTCGGCATCGAGGACAGGCCGCCCGGCACGCAGACGCAGACGCAGGCCCAGGCGGGCGGCCTGGGGATGCCCCCGACCGCCGCCGCGCTGCGCCTGAACCCGCTCTACCGGCCGGACCGCGAGGGCTGGGCCGTGGCCTGGCCGTCGGATCGCTACAAGGCCGAATATGCCGACCGGGCCTCCTACCCGCTTCGGCTGTCGGCCGACGTTGGCGCGCGGCTGAGCGCCCTGGCGCACGCGCGCCCGGACGGCCCGGTCCCGTTCTTCGACGAGGCGGTGCGCCGGCGCGTTCTTCTCGACCTGCCCGAGTCCTGGTGATGGCGTCCCTCGGCTGGGGCATCGCCGGCTTCGGCTGGGTCGCCCGCGACTACATGGCCCCGGCCATCCTTGAGGCCGGCGACCGCCTCGTCGCCGTGGCGGACCCGGACCCCGTCGCGCGCCGGACCGCCGAGGGGCTCGGGGCCGTCGCCTACCGCAATGTCGCGGCGCTCTGCGCCGACCCCGCGGTCGAGGCGGTCTATGTCGCGACCCCCAACCACCTGCACCGCCCGGCTGTGCAGGCCGCCGCCCGCGCCGGCAAGGCCGTGCTGTGCGAGAAGCCGATGGCGGCGGGCTTCGCCGACGCGGAGACGATCGCGGCCGTCTGCCGGGACGCCGGGGTGCTCTACGGCACCGCCTTCGACCAGCGCCACCACCCGGCCCACCGCGCCCTCCGGGAGGCCGTGGCGGCGGGCCGGATCGGGACCGTGACGGCCGTGCGCATCGTCTATGCCTGCTGGCTCGGCCCCGACTGGTCGGCGGACGGCCGCGGGGGCGAGAACTGGCGAATCGATGCCGGCAAGGCGGGCGGGGGCGCCCTCATGGATCTCGCCCCGCACGGGCTCGACCTCGTCGAGTTCCTGCTCGGCGAGCCGTTAGTGGCGGTGTCGGCGCGGCTGCAGCGGCGGGTCCACGCATACGGGGTGGACGACGGCGCGATGCTGGTCGGGGAAACCGGCGCGGGCGTGCTGGCGAGCCTGCACGTCGCCTACAACATGCCCGATGCCCTGCCGCGCCGCCGCCTGGAGGTGGCCGGCACCACAGGGCTGATCGTGGCGGAGAACACCATGGGCCAGGTCGCGGGCGGCACGCTCACGCTGATCGAGGCGGCCGCGGGGCGCGCAACCGAGCTCCCGGTGCCGGACCGGGACCGCTCGCCGTTCGAACTGCAGGCGCGGTGCTTTGCCGATGCGCTCCGCTCGGGAGCCTGGGACGCCTTCTCGGCGGCACGGGACCTCCACACCATGCGGCTCCTCGATGTCGCCATGAGCGGGAGCCGCCCATGACAGGTCTGCCGGCCGACCTTCCCGATGCCGCCCGGGCCTATGTCGAGGCGCTGCCGAAAGGACGCCTGGTGGGCTTCCCCATGGCGGCGCTCGACCGCACGGGGGTGCCGGCCTGGAAGGTGGCGCTGTTCCTCGACGACGTCGAAGCCCTGCCGGGCAACATGCCGTCCGGCTACGGCTACGGCACCACGGACGGGGAGGCTATCATCGGCGCCCTGGCCGAGATCGCCGAAGCGATCTGCCCGACCCTGCGGCTGATGCGGACGCCGGGGCGCGAGGGCTCCTACGCGGCGCTCGCGCGCGAGGTCGGCCCGGCCGGCATCGTCGACCCCTACGCCCTGGGGCTGCCGGCCGGCAGTCCGGTCGACCACGACACGCCGCTCGCCTGGACCGAGGCCGTGCGGGCGCGCAACGGCGAGCGGGTGCTCGTGCCGCTCGACGTGGCGGCGACCGACGTCTTCGAGCTGCCGCCCGGCTACCGGCCCTTCACGACCCTCATCACCAACGGCCTGGGGGCGGGTCCCGACCTCGACTGGGCGGTGGGGCACGGCCTGCTCGAATGCCTGCAGCGCGACGGCAACGGCCTCCTGTTCCGCGCCCTAGACCAGGGGATCGTGCTCGACCTCGCGGAGGGCGTCGATCCCGACACGCGGGCGCTTCTCGCGCGCATCGAGGCCTGCGGCATCACGGTGCTGCCGAAATTCGCGACCGACGAGTTCGGGCTCGCGAACCTCACGGTCGTCGGCTTCGACCGCGAGGGTTTCGGGCCGCGCGTGCCGATCATGCTGTCGGCCTGCGGGGAAGCCTGCGATCCCGACCGGAACCGGGCGCTGCGCAAGGCGCTGCTCGAGTTCTGCTCGGCGCGCGTGCGCAAGACCTACGGCCACGGCCCACTGAAGGAAGCGCTTAGCGTCGCCCCGCCCGGCTACGTGCAGGATTTCGTCGCTCGCGCCCTGCCGAGCCTCGAGGGCGAGGAAAGCCGGGCGCTGCGGGCCATGATGGGCTGGGCCACCGACCCGGGCTCCATGCAGGCCGCGCTCGCGGGCACGGTGTTCGCGGTGCGGGGGCATCATCCCTTCGCGGCCCTGCCCGCCGCCGCCCTGCCCGACACCCGGGCCCGCGGCGCCGCGGCCCGGCGCACCCTCGAAGCCGCGGGCTTCGACGTCCTCTACATCGACGGCTCGCCACCCGGCGGCGCCGTCGCGGTCGCCAAGGTGATCGTGCCGGGCCTCGAGGTCGAGACCATGAGCTACAACCGCATCGGCGAGCGCAACACCCGCAAGCTGCTGGAGCGCGGCAGCGCGCTGATCCGCTTCGGCGAGCCGACCGCAACCCGCCGGCCCGTCCGCCTGACCGACGCCGCCCGCGACCGGCTGCGGCCGCTCACGGCCGGCCGCCCGCCCCTCTTCGATACCGCCGAGGCCGAGCGGATCGTCGGCCCGCTCTACCCGCTCTACCGCGAGCCGGAAGCCCACCATGTCGCCCTGAGACTCGGCCAGATCACGATGGAGACCCCGCGATGAGCCTGCGTTACGCCTACAATACCAACGGCACCGCCTGGCACCGCCTCGACGATGCCCTGACGCTGATCGCCGAGGCCGGATACGACGGCATCGCCCTCACGCTCGACCACCACCATCTCGATCCCCTGTCGCCCGATTGGCAGCGCAATGCCCGCAATCTGCGCAAGCGCACCGACGCGCTGGGGCTCGGGGTCGTGATCGAGACGGGGGCGCATTTCCTGCTGGATCCCCGCCAGAAGCACGAGCCCACCTTCGTGTCGGCCGCCGGCGAGGGCCGCGCCCGCCGCCTCGACTTCCTGAAGCGCGCGGCCGACATCGGGGCGATCCTGGGAGCGGAGGTGCTGTCCTTCTGGGCAGGCCGGCTGAAGCCCGGCGTCGATCCCCACGACGCCACCATGTGGCTGCACGACGGGGTGGGCGCCATCACCGACTACGCCAAGCGCCAGGGCCTCGTGCCGGCGCTCGAGCCCGAGCCCGAGATGTTCGTGTCCACCGTCGACGACTACGCCGACCTCGTGCGCGCCGTGCCCGACGTCCGGCTCGCCCTCGACCTCGGCCACGTCCTGGTCACGGGGGAGCGCGAGCCGCACGACGCCATCCGCGAGTTCGGGCCCCGCATCGCCGACGTTCACCTCGAGGACATGAAGCGCGGCGACCACGTGCACCTCGCCTTCGGCGACGGCGACATGGACGTGCCGCAGGCGCTCGGCGCCCTGCGCGACATCGGCTTCAAGGGCCTCGTCTGCGTCGAGCTCTCCCGCGACAGTTTCCGGGCCGATGCCATGGTGGGCGAGGCGCGCCGCAGGCTCGCCGCCTACGAGCGCGAGATCGCCGCATGAGGGTCTGCTTCCTGAGCCGGCGCTTCTTCCCGGCCATCTCGGGAATGAGCGTCTATGCCGACAACCTCCTGCGCGAGCTGGTGGGGGCCGGGCACGACGTCACCATGATCAGCCAGTACCGGGGCGATGCCTTCGGCACCTCGGTCTATGGCGGGGGCCCGCCGCCGCCCGTGCCCGGCGTCCGGGTGATCGGGCTCGAGCAGCGCGGGGAGCAGACGGACGGCGATTTCGAGCGCGACATCGACACCATGGTGGCGACCATCCGGGCCGAGCATGCGGCGCGCCCCTTCGACGTGATCCACGCCCAGTACGGCTACCCGACCGGATGGGCGGCGGTGCTCGCCGCCAACGCGCTCGGGGTACCGTCCGTGGTTTCGATCCAGGGCGGCGACGGCCATTGGGTCGGGTCGTGCTGCGACACGCATCGGCTCGCCATGCAGCGCGTGCTCGAGGGCGCCGACGCGCTCCTGATCGGCGGCGCGAGCTTCGTGGCGGAGGTCAGCGAGCGGCTGGGCACGCCCCCGGAGCGCTTCACGATCGTGCCGGGCGCGGTCGACACGGGCCGGTTCCACCCGGTCGACGACGCACGCGTCGGCGAGGCGCCCGCGCCGGTGCGCCTTCTCTATCACGGCCGCGTGGACCGCCGGAAAGGCGCGCTCGACTTCCTGGATGCGCTCAGCCTGCTCCGCGCCCGCGCGGTGCCGTTCGCGGCGACGGTCTCCGGCATCGGCCCCGACCTCGAGGCCTGCCGCGCGCGGGCCGGCGCGCTCGACCTCGGCGAGACGGTGCGCTTCACGGGCTACGCGGATTACGCCGCCGTGCCAGCCATCTACCGGGACGCGGACGTCTTCGTCTCGCCGACCTACGGGGAGGGCTTCTCCAACACGATCCTGGAGGCGATGGCCTCGGGCCTCGCCAACCTGTCCTGCTTTGCGGTCGGCGTGAACGACTGCCTGCGCGAGGGCGAGAACGGCCTCTTGACCCAGCCCGGCGACATCCCGGCCCAGGCCGCGGCCCTGGAGGCGCTGATCACCGATCACGGGCTGCGCCGCCGCCTCGCCCGCGCGGCGCTGGCCGAATGCCGGCGCACCTACTCCTGGAGCGTGGTGGGCGAGAGGATCATGCGGATCTACGCCCAGGTCGTGCGGGTGGGCCCCGGGGCGCCGATCGACCCCGTGCTGCCGCTCACCCCCTGCCGCTACCGGGCCGAACCGCACCTGCTGTGACCCGGACCGCGCTCGCCGTCTCGCCGCATCTCGACGATGCGGCCTTCTCGTGCGGCGGCACGCTCGCGACCCTCGCCCGGGCCGGCTGGCGCGTCGTGGTCGCGACGCCCTTCACCCGATCGGTTCCCGACCCGCGCGGCTTCGCGCTCGCCTGCCAGCTCGACAAGGGGCTTGGGGCCGCGGTCGACTACATGGCGTTGCGCCGGGCCGAGGACGTGCAGGCGGCGGCCGCGCTCGGCCTTGCGGCGCCCGTTCATGGTCCGCTGTGCGAAGCGCCCCATCGCGGCTACGAGACGGCCGCGGCCCTGTTCGGGCCCCTCCTCCCGGACGACCCCGTCCTGGACGATCTCCGGGCCGCGATGCACGATCTTGTGGCGTCCCACGCTCCCGCCCTCATCCTCGCCCCGCAGGCGATCGGCGGCCATGTCGACCACGTCCAGGTCGTGCGGGCGCTCGAAGGCGTGCCGCGGCCGATCCTGTGGTGGCGCGATTTCCCCTATGCGGCGCGCGACGTGGCGCCGGCCGAGCCGTTCGGCACGCGCTTCGGCGCGCTCCCGGTCTGGACCGCGACGCTCGACGCCGCGGCGCAAGCGGCGAGGTTCCGAGCCTGCGCCGCCTATGGGAGCCAGCTCGGCTTCCAGTTCGGGGGCCTCGAGGGGCTGCGGGCCAAGCTCGCTGCCGCGGGACCCTTCGAGGAGTTCCGCCTCGAGGGGACGCTCGACCTCGGCCTTGACTAGTCTGCCGTCATCGCGAGGCGCGAAGCGCCGTGGCGATCCAGGCTTCCCGTATGACCGGTGGATCGCCACGCTTCGCTCGCGATGACGGCCCCTGGGTTCCCAAACAGCCTGCGAGGCAGCCGCCGTCAGGCCAGCGTGTCCAGCGGCACCGGATAGGCGTGCGGCCGGCCGGCCAGCATCGCGTCGATCAGGGCCAGCGCCTCGGTGCGCCCGCTGTTGCGGGCCTGTTCGAACGGCGTCCAGGTCTGGACGAAGTCGAGCGGGGCGAAGACGGCGCGGTAGCGGCGAAGCTCGCCGGGGGTCAGCGGGATGCCGCGGACAAACGCCTTGTGGGCCGAGATGGTTGTGGCTTGGCGGGGATCGGCCGGATCGAGCTCGAACTTGAGGCAGTCGCCGCAGAACAGGATGCGGCGCGCCCGGTCGTAGAGCACCGTATGGCCGTCGAAATGGCCGGCCGTCAGGTGCAGCTCGAGGCCCGGCAGCGGCTCGAGCCGATCGTCGAACGGCCAGCTGACGCAGAGCGCCCCCGACCAGGCGAGGTCGCCCGGATGCAGGGCGAGCTCGGGATCGAAGTGGTCCTGCAGCTGCCAGATCGCCCCGTAGGAGTGAGGGTGGGAGGCGGCCAGCACCTGCACGCCGCCGAGCGCCGCGATCGCGTCCAGCGCCGCCGCGCTGTAGACGGCGCAGCCCTCGAAGGCGAGGTTGCCGGCCTCGGTCCGGATCAGGTAGCCGGAGGAGCCGATGCCGCTGACGGGATCGTTCCAAAAACGCCAGACGCCCGCCTCCACCTCCGCCCAGCGGCACGGATAGAGTTGCTCGGCCTCGGCCCGGATGCGGAATTGCCAGCCGGTCTGCGGCAGCACGTGGCGGGCATCGACGCAGAGCGGACAGCTGTCCGGCTTGTCGAAGTGGCGCTGCCAGAAGCCGCAATTGTCGCAGAAGAAGGCGGGCAGATCGAGCGCGTCCTTGAACGGAAGATAGCCGGGGCTCATGGCATTCGATCTCCTGGCTCCGGTGATCGGGGCTCCACGCCGGACGTGAGCCCCTTCTCCCGAAGGGCCGAAGGGCATAACCTGCAGACGCCGAGCGCGTTCCCCCGGGGTCCCCGTGGTCGGGCCGGCGATCGTCGCGCCAGCCGTTGCGTGACGATCGCCCCAATGTTAATGCAATTTACATTGCATGGGGAGAAGCGTTGCATGGCCTCCATCATCGACCGCCGCGTCGCCGCCGAGCTGGACGGCTCGTTCGTCCTGTTCCTGATCGGGTTCCGGATCAACCGGCCGTGGAAGCTCTGGGCGTGGCTGCCCGTGTTCACCGCCATGCCGGCCATGCTGAAGGAGCTGCAGGCGCGGCCGGAGCTGGGCCTCCTCCACGCGCGCACCCATGTTGGCTTTCCCAACATGTCCATCGTCCAGTACTGGCGCAGCCACCAGCAGCTCCAGGCTTATGCGCAGGCGCGGGACAAGGCGCATCTGCCGGCGTGGCACGCCTTCAACAAGCGGGTCGGGACGAGCGGCGACGTCGGCATCTGGCACGAGACCTACCTGATCGAGCCCGGCGCCTCGGAGGCGATCTACGTCAACATGCCGCCCTACGGGCTCGGCCGGGCCGGCACGACGCCCGACGCCGTGGGATCGCGGGCGACCGCCCAAGGACGGCTGCTGGCGTCGCGGTAGTGTGCAGGGGCAAAGGGCGCCCTATATTTGATGTGGAACGCCAATGCCCCCGTGAGGTCGCATGCCCGACGTCACCACCACGACGCCACCCCCCAAAGTCGAGATCAGGACCGAGCGGCCGCGCCTGCATAAGGTGCTGCTGGTCAACGACGACTACACACCGCGCGAGTTCGTGGTGATCGTCCTCAAGACCGAGTTCCGCCTCGGCGAGGAGCAGGCCAGCCACGTCATGATGACCGCGCACCGCAAGGGCGTCTGCGTCATCGCGGTCTATCCCAAGGACGTCGCCGAGACCAAGGCGACGCGTGCGACCGAGGCCGGCAAGGCCAAGGGGTTCCCCCTGCAGTTCACGACCGAGCCGGAGGAATAGGCCGGCGGAACCGCTGGCCTTCCCAGAGCCAGCTCAGGATCGTGCTGCCGAGCAGCAGCAGCAGCCCCGCAAGGCCGATCGCGATCGGCACCACGCCGACCCCGCGCACGATGCTGCTGTCGGTCCGGCGGATGCCGATGTAGTCCACCCCCCCGTAGGACGGGCTGTCGTGCAACGCGACGAGGCGCGGCATCGCGATGTCCTCGCCCGTCCCCGCGATGCGGCGGACCGAGCCGCCGGTGGCGTCCGCCAGCGGCTGCAGGCGCCCGGTCGTCGAGACGACATCCTGCAGCTCGCGCGGGTTCTCGGGACCGACATTGGCCAGCACCGTGAGGGTGCCGTCGGTCAGGCGGTACAGGCCGAGCTCCTCGGCCCCGAACGTGCCGCGCGAGAGGCCCGGCTCGGCCGGCGTCAGCGCGACGGTCGCGGTCCGGCCCGAGGGGGCCGTCACGGTCACCGGGCCCGCCGCGCCCTTGACGCTCTGGCGCTCGATCGATAGGTCGTGGCCGCGCACGCCGGCCCGCAGCGCCTCCTCCTCGAGGTCGGGCTCCTTCATGAGCCAGTGGGCGAGGCGGCGGAGCAGGTCGAGATAGGGGCCGCCCTCGCCGTAGTCGCGCGCCCAGAGCCACATCTGGTCGCTCAGCATGAGCGCGAC
>CAXUMV010000009.1:2157-5158 GCA_964252065.1 uncultured Lichenihabitans sp. | reverse complement strand
CCGCCCCTTGTCCTCGCGCGAGAGCACCAGCAGCGGCTTGTCGGCCGGCCCGGACATCACGGCCGTGCCCTTGGTGACGTCGGCATCGACGTCGCGGAACCACGGGCTCCAGGCGGCCGGCACGGCATTGCCGCCGGGCAGGTCGCGCGTCACGGGGTGCTTGTGCCCATCGGCCGTGATGCTGGCCCGGAACGGGCTCTCGGTGACCGCCCCGGTCGGGCGGGCCGGCGACAGGGCGCCGAGCGGCGAATAGTAGAGCCCGTCCGGGGTCGAGAAGTTGGGGCCGACCGCCATCAGCAGCGCGCCGCCGTTGCGCACGTAGCGCGCGATGTTGTCGAAATAGACGTAAGGCAGGATCGACTGGTTCGAGTAGCGGTCGAAGATGATCAGGTCGAAGTCGGTGATCTTGTTGCCGAACAGCTCGTTGGTCGGAAACGCGATGAGGGCGAGCTCGTTGATCGGCGTGCCGTCCTGCTTTTCGGGCGGCCGCAGGATGGTGAAGTGCACGAGGTCGACGTTGGCGTCGGCCTTGAGGATGTTGCGCCACATGCGCTCGCCCGCATGGGGCTCGCCCGACACCAGCAGCACCTTGAGCTTGTCGCGCACGCCCTCGACCGTCACGACGGCCTTGTTGTTGAGCGCCGTGAGCTCGCCCGGGAGCGCCGGCACCTCGAGCTCGACCACGTTGGCGCCCGCATGGTCGATCGTGACCGGCACCTCGAGCGTGGCGCCGACGCCGGCCTGAAGGGTCGCGACCGCCGCCCCGTCGCGCCGGACCTCGACGGTGACGGGCTCGCCCTTGTCGCCGGTGTCCAGCACGCGCAGCTTGATCGTCACGGGCTTGCCCACGATGCCGAAGCGCGGCGCCTCCAGGAGCTCGATGCGCCGGTCCCGCTCGCCGGGCTGGCCGGTCACCAGCACATGGACCGGCGCATGGAAGCCGAGCGCCTCGGCCTTGGCCGGGATGTCGTCCACGAGCCCGTCGGTGACTAGGATCGCCCCGCCCACCCGGTCGGGCGGCACGTCGGCAAGGCCGGCCGCGAGCGCCGCGAAGAGGCGGGTGCCGTCGTTCTCCCCCGCATCGGTCCGGCCGCCCTCGATGAAGCGCGGCTCGACGTCGCCGAGGGCCGCGAGGCGCTCGGCGAGGGCGGCCCTGGCCTTGGCGGTCTGGGCGGCGCGCGCGCCGATCGACTGGCTGGCGCTGGTGTCGAGCACCACCGCCACGACGTCCTTCTGGGCCTCGCGGTCCTCGTGGACGAGGGAGGGATCGGTCAGGGCGCCGAGCACCAGCGCGAAGGCGAGGCCGCGCAGCAGGGCCCCGCGCCGGCCGGCCCACAGGGTGAGCGCCACGACGCCGAGCGCCGCCACCGCGAGGACGGCCAGCAGCCAGGGCGGCAGCAGCGGCGCAAAAGCGATCGACAGGGCGTCCGTGCTCAATGGGCCAGCCGTTCCAGGAGGTCGCGGACGTGGACCTGGTCGGCCTTGTAGTTGCCGGTCAGCGTATACATCACGAGGTTGATGCCCCCGCGCAGGGCGAGCTCGCGCTGGCGGGCGCCGCCGGGCACGAGGGGATAGAGCGCCTCCCCGTCCGGGCCCGCGGCCCAGCCGGCCGCCAGATCGTTGGAGGTGATCAGGAGGGGCGAGACGCTGTCGCCGGCCCGCACCGGACGGCTGGTATCCTCGCGCGAGGCGGGGGGCAGCGCCTCGATCCAGGTCTGGCCATTGGCGTAGCGGCCCGCGAAGCCGGACAGCAGGTAGAAGGTCTTGGTGACCACGTGGTCGCTCGGCACCGGCTCGAGCTCGGGCACGTCGACGCCCGCCAGCATGGTGCGCAGCCAGCCGGCTTCCGCCGTGGGCGGCCCGCCGGCGCGCGCCGTCAGCGCGTCGCGGGTGTCGAACACCACCGTCCCGCCGCCCTTCATGTAGGCCGCGACCTTCTCGACCGTGGTGGGCGCCGGCTGCGCCTCGGCGGCCACGATGGGCCAGTAGAGGAGCGGGTAGAAGGCGAGCTCGTCCCGCCCGGGGTCGAGGCCGACCGGGTCGCCGGGCGCGAGCGAGGTGCGGTCGGCCAGGGCGCGCGACAGGGTGATGAGGCCGAGGCGGCTCGTCTCGTCGACGCCCGCGTCGCCGGTCACGATGTAGCCGAGCCGCGTCGTCAGGGCCGCGTCCATGTCGCGGTGGGAGACGGCGGAAGCCGCCTCCATGTCGCGGTGGGAGACGGCGGGGGCGTCCTCCGCCCGGGCGGTGCCGGGCAGCGCGGGCCCGAGCAGGAGGCCGGCCGCCAGCGCCGCGGCCGCCGCGGGGCCGCCGAGGCGCCCGCGCCGGCGTAGGCCGCCCCCGAGCCAGAGCGAGGCGAGCGCGTCCAGCAGAAAGCCGACCAGGGCGAGGGTGATCAGCGCCGCCCGCAGGTCGACCGGCTCGGCGGTCTCGAGCGCCCGGCGCTCGATGGCAAGGCCCGACAGGTCCGCCCGCTCGAGCGTGTCGCCGGCCCGCAGCGCGTTGACCGCGAGCCCGGCGTCCACGGGACCGTAGAAGCCGGGGGGATGGTCGAGGCTCGCCGGCGCCTCGAAATTGGCGGGCACCGGTTTCGCGGTCGCGGGCGGCGTCCCCAGGGCCCCGAAGCCGTCGAGCGTCCGGGTGGGGCCGAGCAGGGCGGCTGTTTCGGGCGTCTCGCCGGGACCGGCCGGGACCGCGCCCGCCCCGAGGCTCGCGGGCGAGAGATCGACGATCCGGCGCAGCATGTCGACGAAGAGGCCCGACAGCGGCAGGTTGGACCAGGTCGTGTCCGCCGTCACATGCACGAGCACCACCGTTCCCTTGCCGCGCTTCTCCGCCGTGACCAGGGGCGTGCCGTCGGTCAGCTGGGCCCAGGTCTTGCCTGGCAGCCCCGCATCGGGTTCGGCAAGCACCTGGCGTGCCACCGTCACCTCGACGGGCGGCACGAGGCCGAAGAAGGGGCTCGTCCGGTCGAAGGGCGCAAGCGGCTTGGGCTTGTCCCAGG
>CAXUMV010000009.1:0-2147 GCA_964252065.1 uncultured Lichenihabitans sp. | reverse complement strand
GCGAAGCGCAGCAGCACGCCGCCGTCCTCGACGAAGCGGGCGAGCCGGTCATGGGCCGGCCCGAGCACCGCGCCGACGTCGGCCAGCACCATCACGCTCGGCTTCTGGTCGAGCAGGGAGGGTATCGGGTCGGCGCTCGCGCCGCGGGCCTCGGTCACGGTCGCAAAAGGCGCCAGCGCCCGGGACACGTAGTAGGTGGGGGAGAGCAGCGGCTGGGCGACATCGGCCGTGCCGCCCGTGACCACCGCCACCCGGCGCCGCTTGGCGCGACCGTCCAGCAGCGCGACGGCGCCCGCCGAGGCCGTGTCGGCGATCGTGAGGCGGGCGATGTCGTTGCGCAGCTCGACCGGCAGGGCGAAGCGCGCGGTGGCGTTGAGACCCGTCCCGAAGCCGAAGGGGGCTTCGGCGACCGGCAGGCCCTTGGCGTCGAGGGCCGTGACGACGCCCGTGTCGGGGGTGCTGCCGGCGGCGGCCCGCACGACCCGCACGTCGAGGCTGTCGGGGGTGTTGTCGGCGCCGGCGAGCGCGGGGGCGATCGTCGAGCCTTCCACCACGGCGAGGCTCGACAGGCCGGCGATCCCGGCCAGCCCGCGCGCAAAGGCCCGGCCGCCGCCCCGTTCCAGGCCGTCGGCGATCCAGACGATCTCGGTGCCGGCCGCGGCGCCGGCGAAGGCGGCGATCGCCGGCAGCGCGGCCATCCGGTCCGGCTCGACCGGCACGGGCTTGCGGGCCCGGAGGCGCTCGGCGGTCAACTCCGGCGACAGGGCTTCGACGGCCCGGGCGCCGTCGGACACCGCGGCCACGGCCGCGACCCGCCCGGCGCGCTCGGCGCTCGCGATCTGCTGGCGCACATAGGCCATGCGGGACGGCCAGGTCGCGGCCGCCGCAAAGCCGTCGTCGAGCACGATGAGGAGCGGCCCCCGTCCGGCGCCCACGCTGGGGGGCGGGTTCCAGAGCGGCCCGGCCATGGCCAGGATGATCAGGGCGGCCACCAGCAGGCGAAGGAGCAGCAGCCACGGCGGCGTGCGGGCCGGCGTCTCGTCCTTGGGCAGGAGATCGAGGATGAGCCGCAAGGGGGGCAGCGGCACCGTGCGCGGGCGTGGCGGGGTCAGCCGCAGCAGCAGGTACAGCGCCGGCAGCAGCACGAGGGCCGCGAGGATCCCGGGGACCGCGAAGGCGAGCGGGAGGCCCAGCATGGTCAGCCGGCCCCCATCGCGCCGGCCCCGAACCCCGCCGCGATGGCGAGCACGGCCTCCGAAGCGGGACGGTCGGTGCGGTGGACCCCAAAGCTCCAGCCGCGCGCCCGGCAAGCCCGGCGCACGGCATCGCGGTGGGCGGCCAGCCGCTCGAGATAGCGGCCGCGCAGTTGCCCGGCCTCGCCGACCCGCAGGCGGGCGGGGCCGTCGCTGTCCTCGAACTCGACGTGGCCGGTGAAGGGAAAGGTCTCCTCGATGGGGTCGACCACCTGGACGAGATGGCCGCCCGCCCCGCGCGCCGCGGCGGTCGCGATGGCGCGCTCGACCGCGGCCGGGTCCGACAGCCAGTCGCCGATGAACAGCGCGCGGGCGCGCGGCGGCAGCGGCAGGGCCGGCGGCAGGTCGGGCGCGGCGTCGCCGACCGCCCGGTCGTCGTGCAGCAGCGCCTCGGCCATGTGCTCGACGATGGCGCGCCGCGCCATGGGGCGCAGCAGGCCCGGCATGCCGACCCGCTCGCCGCCGCGTACCAGGAGGTCGGCGCAGGCCAGCCCCAGCACCAGCGCCCGGTCGAGCTTCGGGGCGAGCGCGAGGGAGGACACGTAGGCCATGGAGGGCGAGCGGTCGATCCAGATCATCACCGTCTGGGCGGCTTCCCATTCGCGCTCGCGCACATAGGTGCGCTCGTCCCGGGCCGAGCGGCGCCAGTCGATGCCGCCGGCCGGCTCCCCGTGCACGAAGGGGCGGAACTGCCAGAAGGACTCGCCCGGGCCGGCGCGCCGGCGCCCGTGCACGCCGTGCATCACGCTCGCGGCGATCTCGCGGGCCGAGACCACGAGGCTGGGCAGCCGGCCGGCGAGGTCGAGCGCGCGGCGCCCATGGTCCGCGGAGGATCGCCGCTCGGCACTGGGGAGGAGACGCGCCCCGACCGCCACGCTCAGCCGATCCGCCCGA
>CAXUMV010000008.1:0-23461 GCA_964252065.1 uncultured Lichenihabitans sp. | reverse complement strand
CGCCCAGGATGTTCATGCTGGTCGACTTGCCGGAGCCGTTCTCGCCCACGAGCCCCAGCGCCTCGCCCGGCTCGAGCGTGAAGCCGACCCCGTGCAGGACCTCGACCCCGAAGAAGCTCTTGCGGAGGCCCTCGACCGACAGGAGCGGCGCCTGCGGGCTCACGGCGCGATCCTCATCGGGCGACCAGGAGGCGGTGGCGCAGGGTGTCGATGATGGCGGCCACCAGGATCACCCCGCCCTTGATGATGTAGATGGCGAACAAGGATGCGCCGAGCAGCTTCATGGACGTGTCGAGGATGACGAGAAACAGGACGCCGAACACGGTCCACAGCACCTTGCCCTTGCCGCCGAACAGACTGGTCCCGCCGATGACGACCGCCCCGATGATGTCGAGCAGGATATTCTCGCCCGTGATGGGCGATCCGGTCTGCATCCGGCTTTCGTAGATCACGGCCGCCAGGGCGGCGCAGACGCCGCTGATCGCGAAGGTCGCGACGATCGTCCGGGCGACCGGCACGCCGGAGATGGTCGCCGCCTTCGCATTGGAGCCGACCGCGACGATCCAGCGGCCCAGCCGGGATCGCGCCAGGATCAGATGCGCCACGACCGTCACCGCGACGGCCAGGATCATCGGCTGGGGGATGCCGAGCAGGCTGCCGTCGGCGAAGTCCGTGAAGCTGTCCGGAAGGCCCGCGATGGACGAGGAACTCGTGTGGAAGCTCGTGAACCAGACGGCCGAGCCCGCAAAGAACATGCGGGTCGCGAGCGTCACGATGAAGGGCGGCATGTTCAGCCGCGTCACGGCGAGGCCGTTCAACGTTCCGATGGCGAGCCCCAGGGCCACCATGGCGGCCAGCGCCGCGGGCACCGCCAGCGGGCTTCCGGCCAGGGAGCCGCTCGTCTCGCTCATCACCGAGGCTCCGACCACGGCCGCCATGGAGATGATGGCCGTGACCGACAGGTCGATGCCGGCGATGACGAGCACGAAGGTCTGGCCGATCGCCACGATCAGCAACGGCATCATGTCGCTGAGGATGTTCGAGGCCACCTCCCAGGACCACAGTTCGGGCACGAACGGCCCCATGGCCAGGGCGTAGACGGCGCAAAGGACCAGCACGAAATATTCGGACAGGATCAGGCGCACGACGCTGCGCAGCGCCGAGGGCGGAGCTGTGCCGGGCTTGGCCGGGGCGGACGGGGTCAGGGCCGTCATCGATGGGCAAATCCGTTCACCGCTGCGCCTCGAGCGATCGCACGTCGTCGGGGTCGAGGGCCGGCGCCCCTCCCCGCATGGGGCGGGACGGGGCGCGGCCGATCAACCGTTCTTCTGCTTCCAGAGCGTGTAGCCCCACATCTCGTCCTTCTTGGCGGCGATGTTGGCCTGGGTGATCGCAAAACCGGGATCGAGCAGCAGCTTGTCGACCGTCTTGCCGGCCTGCAGATCGAGAATGGCCTGCAGAGCCAGGGTGGTCTCGAAGAACAGGTTCTGGACCCCGCAGGCGTCCATGTACTTGTCCTTCATCAATTCGTAGGCGGACGGGAAGCCGTCGAAGCCGGTCAGGATCACGTGCTTCTCGTCGCCGACCGGCGCCCATTTGTTGGCGGCCTTTAGGGCCTGGATGATCTGCGGCAGCAGGAAGTCCGACGAGGTGAAGACGAAGGAGATGTCGGGATTGGCCTGAAGCGCGTTGGTGAGGCCCGCGAACGCCTTGTCCGCGTCCCACTCGGTCGGGATGCGGGCCACGACCTCGACATTGTCCGGGAACTGCTTGACGGCATCGTCGAAGCCGTCGCGGCGCTGGATGGCATTGGGATCGCCGAGGTTGCCGATGAGGATCGCGGCCTTGTGCTTCTTGCCCGACTCCTTGGCGACGCCGCACGAATACAGCACGGCCTCGCGCGCGATCTTCTGGTTGTCGGCCTGGATGGCGACCGAGAAGGCGTCGGACTTGGCCGGCGGCCGGTTGAAGTGGACCATCGGGATCTTGGCTTTGTTGGCCGCCTTGATGGCCGGGATCACCGCGTTGGAGTCGGTCTGCACGATGATGATGCCGTCGACCTTCTTGGCGATCGCGGCCCGTACCTGCTCGAACTGCTTGTTGTCGTCCTTGTCCGAGATGGCTTCCTGGATGGCGAAGCCGCGCTTCTTCAAGTCGTCGCGGATGATCTGCAGGCCCGCGACCCAGAACTCCGAGTAGAGACCGTCGAACAACACGGCGATGGTCTTGTCGCCTGCGGCCCTGGCCGCCACGCTCCATCCGCCCGCCGCCGCGATCGCGGTCAAGGCCCCAAGCGTAAACTCACGCCGATTCGCGCGCATGATCGTCCCCCCTCAAATACCGTGGACTTCGCGGCCTTGTTGAGACCGGCCGAGCGCCAAGTGTTGAACTGATCATAACAGTCTGTCAATCGACGAAAATGGGCGGAGATGGTAGGCGTAGGCCGCCGTCGGGCGTGAACCGGAGGTCGCGGCGGCCTGCGGCGCGTCGCGTGCAGGCCAGGGAACAAGGGTTCATCGATGGAGCCGATCCGCAGACGGAAGATCTACCACGAGGTGCTCGACCGGCTGATTTCCGCGATCCTGTCGTCCGAATTCCCGCCCGGGTCGAAGCTGCCCTCCGAACGCGAACTGATGCTCAAGCTGGCGGTCGGCCGTCCGGCCATCCGGGAGGCGATGCTGGCCCTGCAGCAGATGGGCCTCGTCCGCATCTCGCACGGCGAGCGGGCGAGGGTCATCAACCCGGCGCCCGACGTCATCGTCGACCAGATCTCCAGCGCCATGGTGATGATGCTGGCCACCAATGCCCGTGGCCTCGAGGACCTGAAGGAGGCGCGGCTGGGCCTTGAGGTGGCGCTCGTGCGCGGCGCCACCCGGAAGGCGACCGTGGCCGACCTCGAAAGGCTGGCCGAGGCGCACCGGGCGCTGCAGGCCGCGCGGGGCGACCACCAGGCCTTCGTGGCCGCCGACATGGCGTTCCACAGCCTGATCGCCGACATCAGCGGCAACCGGCTCGTGGCCGCCCTGACGCGCGGCATGCTCGAGTGGCTGTCGCGCTTCAAGCGCGACCTCGTGTCGGTCCGCGGCGCGGACCGCGTGACGCTCGACGAGCACGACAAGATCGCCAAGGCCATCGCGGCCGGCGATGCCGATCTGGCCGCGACCGCCATGGCCGAGCACATCCAGCGCGCAAGCGGGCTTTATCGCCAGTTCGCCGATCCTGCCGAGGTTCTCGACTAAATACCAATAACTGATATGATGACATAACCGATGCGAGGTGTTACGCCCGAGGCATGACGGAACTCGCCGCAGTCGCTGGCCGCATCCGGGCCCGGTACAGCCTGGAAACCCGCTATCCGCTCGCGGAGGCCGCCGCGGCGCTCGCCGGCGAACAGTCGAGCGGAACGTTCCGGGCGATTCCCGGCGAGACGCCGGCCTTGCTGGCCCGCTTCGGCGCCCGCGTCGAGGCCATCCGCGACGAGGGGCTGGGCGAACGGGCCGCCTTGCCGGGGTCGCGCCCCCCGCCCGGGCAGCCCGATGCCAGGCCGAGGCGCGGGGAGATCGACGTGTCCTGGAGCCTCGAGAACACCGGCACGGATCTGCCGACCGTCTGGGCGACGGTGATGGGCAACGGTTTCGAGCTGCACCACTTCTCGGCCCTCAAGCTCGTCGACGTGGCGTTCCCGGCGGAGTTCCAGCAGGCCTACCCCGGTCCGGCCTTCGGGGTGACCGGGACCCGCGCCCTCGCCGGCGTCACGGGACGGCCGATCATCGGCACCATCATCAAGCCGAGCGTCGGCCTGTCGCCCCTCGAGACGGGCGAACTCGCCGAAACCCTGATCGGGGCCGGGCTCGACTTCATCAAGGACGACGAGCTGATGGGCGACCCGCCCCACTCGCCCTTCGCGGACCGCTTCGAGGCCGTGATGCGGGCCATCGACCGGCAGGCGGACCGCACCGGGCGCAAGGTCATGTACGCGGCCAACATCACGGGCGAGATGGATGCCATGTTGCGCCGGCTGGACCGCATCGCCGAGCGCGGCGGCACCTGCGCCATGGTGGTCCTGGCCGCGGTCGGCCTGCCGGCCGTGACGGCGGTCCGCCGCCATGCGGGCGTGCCGCTGCACGGGCACCGTGCCGGATGGGGCCTGTATTCCCGCTCGCCCGACCTCGGGATCAGCTATGTGGCCTACCAGAAGTTCTGGCGGCTGGCCGGGGTCGACCATCTCCACGTCAACGGGCTGCGCAACAAGTTCTGCGAGCCGGACGCCTCGGTGCTGCTGTCGGCCCGAACCTGCCTGACGCCCCTGGTCGCAGCCCCCGGCCGCCCCGATCTCGCCATGCCGGTGTTCTCCTCGGCCCAGACCGCGGTGCAGGTGGCCGACACCTACGCGGCGCTCGGCTCGGCCGACCTGATCCACTGCTGCGGCGGCGGCATCATGGCCCATCCGGACGGTATCGCGGCCGGGGTGGCGAGCCTCCAGGCCGCCTGGGATGCCGCCCTGGCCGGCATTCCGGCCGCCGACTACGCGCGCGACCGGCCTGCGCTGGCCCACGCGCTCGAGAGCTTCGCCTGACAAAAGACAACGGGAGAACGACAATGACAGCCATCGCTATTCTGGGGTCCGGCGGCAAGATGGGGTTTCGCATCACCCGGAAGCTGGTGGATGCCGGCTACGACGTCCGCGCGGTCGAGATCGGCGAGGCCGGCCGCGCGCGCCTGGCGGAGGCCGGCATCGCGGCCCGCACCGTCGAGGAGGGCGTCGAGGGCGCCGAGGTCGTGATCCTGGCGCTGCCCGACAACATCATCGGCACCGTCGCGGCCGAGCTGTCCCCGCGGCTCCGGTCCGGCACCATGGTGCTGATCCTCGATGCCGCGGCCCCCTACGCCGACGTGCTGCCCAAGGATCGTCCGGACCTCACCTTCTTCGTCGGCCATCCCTGCCACCCCCCGCTGTTCGGGGACGAGACCGAGTGGGCGGCGCGGCGCGACTACCACGGCGGCATCGCCAAGCAGTCGATCGTCTGCGCCCTGATGCAGGGGCCCGACGCGCATTACCGGCTGGGGGAAGATATCTGCAAGGCCATGTGGTCGCCCATCATCCGCAGCTACCGGGTGACGGTGGAGCAGCTGGCCATCCTGGAGCCCGGCCTGTCCGAGATGGTGGCGATGCCGTTCGTCGACACGATGGTGGAAGCGGTCGAGGAGTGCGAGGCGAAATACGGCATCCCCCGGGAAGCGGCGCTCGACTTCCTCATCGGCCACCTGAACGTCGAGATCGCCATGTGGTTCGGCTACTCGCCCAAGGTGCCGTCCGACGCCGCGCTCCGGCTGATGCGCTTCGCCAAGGGAGTGGTGGTGAAGGATACGTGGCGGGACGCGCTGTCGCCCAAGACCGTCAAGGAAGCCTCCGCGCTGATCGTCAACAGCTGATGATCGGCGAGGGGGCGCGCCGGATCTCGGTGTCGACGGTCGCGTTCGACGGCTACCCCCTCCCGTTTGCCCTGTCCGCCATCGCGGGATGCGGCGCGCGCCATGCCGAACTGGCCTACATCCAAGGATACGGCGACTTCGACGAGACCGCCTTCTCGGCAGCGGCGGCGGGCGTGGCCCGCACGGCGCTTGCGCAGGCGGGCCTGTCGAGCGTCGCGGTCTCGGCCCACATCGACCTTGGGGCCGGGGGAGCCCTGGAGCGGCTCCGGCGGCGGATCGATTTTGCCGGCGCCCTTAGCGCTCGGGTCCTGATCACGAATGCGGGGACGGTTGCGGCGAGGGACTCCGTGATGCGGACCCTCGAGGCCGCGCTGCCGTTCTGCCTGGACGCGGGCCTCGTGCTGGCGCTCGAGAACCCGGGGCACGGCACGGGGGCTCTGTTCGGACGCGCCGCCGAGGGCGTGGCGCTGGTCCACGCCTTCGCGAGCCCCGGCCTCCGCTTGAACTATGACGCCGGCAACGTCCTCACCTACAGCGGCGGCGCGTGCCGACCGGAGACCGATCTCGCTTCGGCCCTGCCGGTCGTGGCCCATGTGCATCTCAAGGATATCGAGCCGCGTGGGGCCGACTGGGTCTTCACGCGGCTGGGGGACGGCGAGCTCGACCTGGCCTCGCTTGCGCCGTCGCTGCGGCAGTCCGACCTGCCCATCGGGATCGAACTCCCCCTGCGGCTGCGAAGGCCCGGGCGGGGTGACCCCGTGCGGGCGTCCACGCCCGAGCCCCTTGCGGCGATCGAGCACGCCGTCAGGTCGTCGCTGGCAAGGCTGCGGCAGGCGCTGGACGGCACGGCCTGATCCCTGCCGACTTGACCCGCCGGCCGGAGACCTAGCTCGAGGGACGCACGATGCCTTTCTTCAGCAGGAGGTTGCCGTAGAGCCGGGTTTCGCTCGTCACGAAGATGGCGAAGGCCTGCCTGGCCCGTTCGTAGAACGCGAAGCGGTCGATCGCCTGGAGGTCGAAGGCCGGCCCCGCCAGCCGCTTCACGAGGGCCTCGTAGGTGAGGCAGACCGGCGCGAGGGTCGCGGCGTCGTGCTCCTGCTGCATGCAGAAGGCCGCGTGCGGCACGAAGCTGTCGAGCGGGCAGAGGGACAGCACCGCTTCGACCAGGGCCGGCCCGGTCGCCCCGTCGACACGGACCAGCCGCCGGGCATGCGAGGCGGCCGGGAAATTGGCATCGGCGATGACGAACTCGTCACCGTGCCCCATCGCCCTGAGCAGCGACAGCATCTCCGGGCCGAGGAGGGGATCGATGTTGTACAGCATGGTTCAGCACTCCTCGCTCGATCGCATCCGATCCCGTGTCATGCAGCAGACACCAAGCAGGCCCGCAAGTCTGCTTCGATCCGGCGCTCCCTCGGGGGTCACGCGGCGACCCATCGCTCCGCCGACTGGTGCAGGTGCGTGCGCATGGCGGCTTCCGCCCAGAGCGGATCGGCAGCCTCGAAGGCCGCGTAGATCCCCTCATGCTCGCTCAGGGCCGCCGCCCACGACTCGCGGTTTTCGAACTTGCTGCTGATCTGCGTCGAGATCTGGCTGTGCCGCTCGTCGAAGAGATCGCCGACGATGCGGGCCAGCACGGAATTGCCGGCCTGGAGCGCGATGGTGACGTGAAACTGCCGGTCGTCGTCGAGCGGGCTGCGTCCCTCCTCGACGGCCGAGCGCATGCGCTGCAGCGTATGACGCAGGTCGGCGAGCGCGGGGGCCTTGATGCGCGCGCAGGCCAGCACCACCACCGCACCCTCCACCGCCATGCGCGCCTGCATCAGTTCGGAGGGGCTGTCGCCCATCGACCGCGTGGCGTCGCCGAGCTGCTCGGCCGGGGCGCAGACGTAGACGCCCGACCCCATGCGGATTTCGACGCTGCCGTCGATCTCGAGGGCGATCAGCGCCTCGCGCAGGGAGGGGCGCGACACGCCGAGCTGCTGGGCGAGATCGCGCTCGGCCGGCAGGCGCCCGAAGGTCGTAAAATGACCGTTGCGGATCAGCATGCGGATCTGGTCGGCCGTCTGCTGGTAGAGGCGCCGGGGTTCGGTCCGCTTGATCGGTCCATGCGTCATCGGCGGAGCGCTCCCTTCAGGCATCGAGCTCCTTGCAACCATCCGAGAGCCGCCTCAAGCATGACTGTCATACCAATCCGCAAGTGGCTTGACAGCTAGCGGCGATCTTGTCCTTATCCCATCAAAATTGGTCAAGCCAATCTGCCTCTCCGGGTGAGGCCGACGGGTAAGCGGGGAGTGCAAACGGGTGAGGAACGTTCCTGTTCTTGGCGCTGTCGCCCTGGCGTTCCCCGGGGAGGACGGACGGTGAAGGCTTCCGACACCCGCGTTCTGCCGCGAAGCGGCCTGACCCTCACGGCGCTGGGGCTGGGCGGGGCGCAGATGGGCGGCATCTACCGCGAGACCCCCTATGCCGACGCGGACGGCGCCTTCAGGGCCGCCTGGGACGCCGGCGTCCGCTACGTGGATACCGCCCCCTATTACGGCTACACGCGCGCCGAGCGCCGGCTCGGCACCATGGTCAGCGAGCGCGAACGCTCCGCCTTCAGGATCAGCACCAAGGCCGGTCGCCTGATGGTTCCGGACGAGACCGTGCCGGCCGAGGAGAACGGGTGGTTCCACCCCCTGCCGTTCCGTCCCACCTACGACTACACCCACGACGGCATCCTGCGCTCGTTCGAGCACAGCCAGCAGCGGCTCGGGCTGCTTCACGTCGACCTCCTCTATGTCCACGACATCGGGCGCTACACGCATGGGGATGCCCATGCGCATTATTGGGCGCAACTGACGGGCGGCGGCGGGTTCAAGGCCCTGCTGAGGTTGCGCGACGAGGGCCGGGTGGGTGGCATCGGGCTCGGGGTCAACGAGATCGAGGTCGTGCACGACGCCATGGGCGAGGCCGATCTCGACGCCGTCATGCTGGCGGGGCGCTATACCTTGCTCGAGCAGCGGAGCCTCGCCCTGCTCGACGCCTGCGCGCGGCAGAAGGTCGGCGTGGTCGTGGCCGGCGTGTTCAACTCCGGCATCCTGGCGGGCGGCCGCAACTTCGACTACGGGCAGGCGCCCGCGGACATCGTCGAGCGGACCCGGACGCTGCGGGATCTCTGCACCCGCCTCGAGGTTCCCCTGCAGGCCGCCGCGCTGCAATTTCCGATGGCGCATCCGGCCGTCTCGTCCTGCGTCGTGGGCGCCCGCAACGCGGACCAGATGCGAAGCAACGTCGCCTGGTTCGAGCAGGACATCCCGGCCGCGTTCTGGAGCGCCCTGGCCTCGAGCGGGCTCCTGGCGCCGGACGCCCCGATCCCCGGCCGCGCCTGACCCGTGGCGCAGCCTTTCTCGATGGCGGCCGGCCGGACAGGCGGAAGAGACCAGCGCGATGTTGACGATCGTGTGCGAGACGCCCGGGGTCCTCAAGGCCGAACGCCGCCCCAGGCCCGTGCGGGGCGAGGACGAGGTGCTGGTCCGCCTGCGACGCGTGGGCGTCTGCGGCACGGACCTGCACATCTTCTCCGGCGACCAGCCCTACCTCGACTATCCGCGCGTGATGGGGCACGAACTCGCCGGCACCGTCGAGGAGGCCCCCCGGGGCAGCGCGCTCGAGGCGGGCGAGACGGTCTACCTCATCCCCTATCTGTCCTGCGGGACCTGCAGCCCCTGCCTCGCCGGCAAGACGAACTGCTGCCGCGTCCTCGAGGTGCTCGGCGTCCACCGCGACGGCGGCATGGCCGAGTATCTCAGCCTGCCCCAGCGTTTCGTGAGAGCCGCCAAGGGCGTGACCCTCGATCAGGCCGCCATGGTCGAGTTCCTGGCGATCGGCGCCCACGCGGTACGGCGGAGCGGCACGGGAAGCGGCGACCATGTGCTGGTGGCGGGCGCGGGCCCCATCGGCATGGCGGTCGGCCTGTTCGCCCGGCTCCGCGGCGCCGAGGTCACGATGCTCGACGGCCGCCGCGATCGCCTGCGGTTCTGCAAGGAGCACCTCGGCGTGGCCGCCGTGGTGGAGTTGGGCGAGGGCGACGTCGATGCCCTGTCCGGCCTCACCGGCGGCGACTTCTACGACGTCGTGTTCGATGCCACCGGCAACCCCCAAGCCATGGAGCGGGGCTTCGGCTTCGTGGGGCATGGGGGAACCTATGTCCTGGTGTCGCTCGTCAACGGCCCTATCGCCTTCTCCGACCCCGAGTTCCACAAGCGGGAGACGACCCTGATGGGCAGCCGCAACGCCACCCTCGAGGATTTCGAGCTGGTGCTCGACGCCATGCGGGCCGGCGCGGTCCCGACCGAGGCGCTGAACACCCACCGCATGCCGCTGTCGGAGGCGCCCGACCGGTTCGCGACCCTGCTCGACCCCCGGGCGGGGGTCGTCAAGGCGATCCTGCACCTGTGACCGCCCCCTTCCCCATCCTGCAGTTCGGGTCGAGCCGCTTCCTGCAGGCCCATGCCGACCTGTTCGTCTCGGAGGCGCTGGGCCGCGGGGAGGCGCTCGGGCTCATCGCGATGGTGCAGACCACGCGCAATCCCGCGAGCGCGAGGCGCATCGCGGCGCTGCGCGAGGGGGGCGGCTACCCGGTCCGCATCCGCGGCCTGCAGGGCGGGCGGGTGATCGACACCGAGACGCGGGCCCGCGCGATCGGGGTGGCGCTGCAGGCCGACGAGGACTGGCGGCGCGTCAGACACATCGCGGTCCGCGAGGCCGAGGTCATCCTGTCCAACACCGGCGACCGGGGCTATGAGCTCGACGAGCGGGACGGCCCTGGCCTTTGCGACGACGTCGATCGCGTGCCGCGCAGCTTTCCGGCCAAGCTCGTCGCCCTGCTGTTCGAGCGGTGGCAGTCGCGACCCGACGTGCCGCTGTCGCTGTTTCCGTGCGAGCTCGTGCAGCGGAACGGCGACACGCTGCGGGCGATCATCAAGGGGCTAGCGACCGCCTGGTCGCTGCCGGGGGCCTTCGTCGGCTATCTCGAGTCGGGGTGCTTGTGGGCGAACGCCCTCGTGGATCGGATCGTCTCGGAGCCGATCGAGCCGATCGGCGCCGTGGCCGAGCCCTACGCCCTCTGGGCCATCGAGCGGCAGGCGGGGCTTCGCCTGCCCTGCCGCCACGAGGCGATCGTCGTCACCGACGACCTCGACCGCTACGAACGGCTGAAGCTCCAGATCCTCAATCTCGGGCACACGATCCTGGCCGAGCATTGGCTCGCCGAGGCGCGGCCCGCCGGCGAGACCGTGCTCGAGGCCATGCGGGACCCGGCCCGATCGGGCGAACTGGAGGCCGTCTGGCACCAGGAGGTGCTGCCGGTGTTCGAGGCCGACGGGCTAGGCCGCGAGGCCGAGGACTATATGGACGCCGTCCGCGAACGCTTCGCCAACCCGTTCCTGGCCCATCGCCTCGCCGACATCGCCCAGAACCACGCCGAGAAGAAGCGGCGGCGGCTCCGACCGGTCGTGGACGCGGCCGAGGCGCGCAGCTTGCCCGTGGCCCAACCTCGCCTGCGGGCGGCCTTGGCCTCAGGGCGATGATCGGTCACCCGCGACCGGCCGAAGGCGGCCCGACGGCCGGCGGAGGCGACGCGTGAATCGTGAGAACCGTCTCACCAAGGCGCCGAAAGAGCGCCGATCCACTTGGTCTTCTAGAGGAACTCCCATGCAAAAGACGCTTCTCGCCCTCCTGATCTCGTCGGTCGCGGCCTTCAGCGTGCCGGCCCGGGCCGCCGACACGACGGTTCCGATCATCGTGAAGGACACCACCTCCAACTACTGGCAGATCGTGCTCGCCGGAGCCCGCAAGGCCGGCAAGGACCTCGGCATCAAGGTGCCCGAACTGGGGGCGCAGTCGGAGTCCGACATCGACGGCCAGATCACCATCCTGGAGAACGCCGTGTCGGGCAAGCCGGCCGCGGTCGTGATCTCGCCGACGCAGTTCGCCGCCCTGGGCAAGCCGATCGACGAGGCCGCGAAATCGGTCAAGATCGTCGGCATCGATTCGGGCGCCGACTCCAAGGCCTTCACCTCCTTCCTCACGACCGACAACGTGCAGGGCGGCCGCGCCGCGGCCGACGTGCTGGCCGAAGGGATCAAGGCCAAGACCGGCAAGGCGGAGGGCAATGTCGCCCTCATCACCTCGCTGCCGGGCGTGGGCTCGCTCGATCAGCGCGCCCAGGGTTTTCGCGAGGCGCTCAAGAAGTACCCCGGCCTGAAGCTCACGCAGGACAAGGTGGCCGACGGCCAGGCGACCACCGGCCTCAACATCATGACCGACCTTCTGACGGCCGATCCGAACCTCGTCGGCGTGTTCGCCTCCAACCTCATCATGGCCCAGGGCTCCGGGCAGGCGGTGGCGGAGAACAAGCTGGGCGACAAGCTCACGCTGATCGGCTTCGACTCGGACGACAAGCTCGTCAAGCTGCTGACCGACGGGTCGATCTATGCCCTGATCGTGCAGGACCCGTTCCGCATGGGATATGACGGAGTCAAGACCGCGCTCGCCGCCTCGAAAGGCGAGACGGTCCCCGTCACGGTCGACACGGGCGTGAACGTGATCACCAAGGCCAACATGACCTCGGCCCGCAGCCAGGAACTGCTCAACCCCAAGGTGAAGTGACGGCGTGCGCGCCTTCTCCCGCCCGTCGGGGAAAAGGCGCGCCGCTTCCGCCCGCATCGCCCGCTCCCGGAGCCCGGCCCATGATCCAATCGGCTGATCCCCCTCGCGCCGGTCCCGTTCCGCCCGACGGCGCGCGCCCGCTGCTGGAACTCCAGAACCTCGACAAGCGGTTCGGGGCGACCCATGCGCTCAAGAGCGTCACGCTGGATTTCAGGCCCGGCGAGATCCACGCCATCGTGGGCGAGAACGGGGCCGGCAAGTCGACGCTCATCAAGACACTGACGGGGGTCCACCGCCGCTCGGCGGGCGAGATCCTCTGGGAGGGCCAGCCCGTGGCCCTCGCCTCTCCCCATGAGGCGCTCGCGCTCGGCATCAACGCCGTGCACCAGGAGGTCGTGCTGTGCCCGCATCTCAGCGTGGCCGCCAACCTGTTCCTCGGGGACGAGACCACCCGCTTCGGCCTGCTGCGCCATCGGGCCATGGTCACCGCCGGCCAGGCCGTGCTGGACGACCTGGGCTTCAAGCTTCGGGCAGGGGCGACCCTGTCGGACCTCACGATCGGGCAGCAGCAGCTCGTCGCAACCGCCCGGGCCGCGACGCGCGGGACCCGGTTCCTCATCTTCGACGAGCCGACCGGCTACCTCACCCGGCAGGAAGCGATCCAGCTCTTCGCCCTCATCCGGCGCCTCAAGGCGCAGGGCGTGACGATCGTCTACATCAGCCACCGCCTCGAGGAGGTGTTCGAGCTAGCCGACCGCGTGTCCATCCTGCGCGACGGCAGCCTGGTTTCGACATCCATCGTCTCCGAGACCAGCGAGGCGATGCTGATCCGCGGCATGATCAACCGCTCGGTCGACCAGATCCACTACAAGGAGCGGATCCCGTTCGGCCAGGAGATCCTGCGCGTCGAGGCCTTCTCGGGTCCGGGCTTCGCCGACGTGTCGCTGCGCGTGCGGGAGGGCGAGGTCATCGGCCTCTACGGGCTCATCGGCGCCGGCCGCAGCGAGTTCGTGCAGACCGTCTTCGGCCGTTTTGCGAGGACAGGCGGCAGCGTGGTCCTCAACGGCGAGATCGTGACGATCCGCAACGAAGCCGATGCCATCCGGCGCGGCATCGCGCTCGTTCCCGAAAGCCGGCGCGACCAGGGGCTGTGCCTCAATCTGGGGGTCGGCCTCAACCTCAACCTGCCGGTCTTCGACCGCCTCACCAAGGGGCTCACGATCAACCCCTTCGCCGAGAAGGGGGCGGCCGACAGACAGATCCGCGAGATGCAGATCAAGACCGCCTCGCGCGAGGCGCTCGCCTCGAGCCTGTCGGGCGGCAACCAGCAGAAGATCGTCGTGGGCAAATGGCTCAACCACGGCGCCAAGCTCTTCATCTTCGACGAGCCCACGGTCGGGGTGGACGTCGGCACCAAGGTCGAAATCTACAAGATCTTCGCGCGCCTGCTGAAGGGCGGCGCCGGCATCATCCTGATCTCGTCCTATCTTCCCGAGGTCTACGACCTTTGCGACACCCTGCACGTGTTCCGCAAAGGGCGGCAGGTCGGCAGCCATGCCGGCCAGACGACCGCCCAGGAAGCCATTCTGACCGAGGCCATCGGGGTCTGACCCGGCGTCGCGGCCACGACACGCCGTAAGGAACTCAACCATGAGCGTTCAGGCCAAGGACCCTCTGTCGGCGGCAGCCCCGCCCGCCCAGGCCCCGCGGGGTTCGCGGATGGGGCTCGTGCTGAGCCTCACGCTGCTGGGCCTGCTGCTGCTGCTGTGGGTCGGGCTTTCGCTGTCGACCGACACCTTCCTGACCGAGAAGAACCTCACCAACCTGCTGCGCCAGGGCGCCATGGTGGCGATCATCGCGGTGGGGCAGACCTTCGTGATCATCACCGCCGGGATCGACCTGTCGGTCGGCGCCGTGGTGGGCTTCACCAGCGTGATCGTGGCCTGGCTTCTGGTGCACGGCTTCTCGATCGCCGCCGCCGTGGCGCTGACCTTGCTGCTCGGGATCGCGATCGGCGCCTTCCACGGGTTCGGCATCGTGCAGCTCGGGCTGCCTCCCTTCATCATGACGCTGGCGACGCTCACCGCGCTGCGCGGGATCGGGCTGCTGCTGACCAACGGGGCGACGATCTCCGGCCTGCCGGACGCCTTCACCGACTTCTCGCGCGCCAACTTCCTCGGCCTGCCGCTCCTGTTCTGGATGGTGATCCTGGTGGCGGTGCCGGCCTATGTGCTGCTCCAGCACACGCGCTGGGGCCGGTATCTCTATGCGATCGGCTCCAACGCCGAGGCCGCCCGCCTCACGGGCGTCAACATCAAGGCGATCATCTATCTCGCCTACATCATCTCCGCGATGCTGGCGTCCTTCGTGGGCATCCTGCTCGCCGCCCGCATCGGCATCGGCAACGCCACCCAGGGCGAAGGCTGGGAACTGCAGGCGATCGCCTCCTCGGTGATCGGCGGCACGAGCCTGTTCGGGGCGGTCGGCTCGATCCAGGGGCCGCTGCTCGGCTCCTTCATCCTGACGACCATCAACAATGGCGCCAACCTGCTCAACGTGAACCCGTTCTGGCAGCGGATCATCACCGGCGGCCTCATCATCGTGATCGTCTACTTCGACCAGCTTCGCCGCAAGCGGCGCTGACGGACCGCCCCCTCCCTTCGCGCCGAGACCAAGCCATGCCAGAGACGACCGAAGCCCGCACGCTCCGCCTCCACGCGCAGGACAACATCGTCGTGGCCGTGGACGTCCTCGAGCCCGGCCGGGCCAACGGGGCGGGCGTGGCGCCCCGGGCGCGCATTCCCAAGGGCCACAAGATGGCGATCGGCTTCCTGCCCCAGGGGGCGCCGATCCTCAAGTTCGGCCAGATCATCGGCTTTGCGGCGGCGCCCATCGAGCCGGGCGAGTGGGTCCACGAGCACAACGTCGCGATGCACGATTTTGCGCGCGACTACCGCTTCGGCGAGGATGTGAGGCGTCCCGCCCCGGTGGAGGAGGTCGCCCCGGCCACCTTCCAGGGGTTCCGGCGCGCCAACGGCCGGGCCGGCACGCGCAACTACCTCGCGATCATGACCAGCGTGAACTGCTCGGCGAGCGTCGCGCGCTTCATCGCCAGGGAGGTCGAGCGCTCCGGGATGCTTGCGGCCTACCCCGACATCGACGGTCTCATCCCGCTCGTGCACGGCACGGGCTGCGGCATGGCGAGCAAGGGCGAGGGCTTCGAGGCGCTGAAGCGGACGCTCTGGGGCTACGCCTGCAACCCGAACATCGGCGGCGTGCTGCTGGTGGGGCTCGGCTGCGAGGTGTTCCAGATCGGACGCATGAAGAGCGAGTACGGCCTCGCCGAGAGCGCGCTGTTCCGCACCATGACCATCCAGGACACGGGCGGCACGCGCAAGACCGTCGAGGCCGGGGTGGCGGCGCTGCGCGACATGGCGCCGGTGGTGGCCGAGGCGCGTCGCGAGACGCTGCCCGCCTCCGCGCTGATGCTGGCCCTGCAGTGCGGCGGCTCGGACGGCTACTCGGGCATCACGGCGAACCCCGCCCTGGGGGTCGCGGCCGATCTCCTGGTGCGGCAGGGCGGGACCGCGATCCTGTCCGAGACGCCCGAAATCTACGGCGCCGAGCATCTTCTCACCCGGCGCGCCGTCGATGCCGCGGTGGGCGAGAAGCTGGTCGGCCTCATCCGGTGGTGGGAGGACTACACCAGCCGCGCCGGCGGCGAGATGAACAACAACCCGAGCCCCGGCAACAAGCTCGGCGGCCTGACGACCATCCTGGAGAAGTCCCTCGGCGCGGCCGCCAAGGGGGGCACGAGCCCCCTCACCGGCGTCTACCACTACGCCGAGCAGGTCACCTCGAAGGGTCTCGTGTTCATGGACACGCCCGGCTACGACCCCGTCTCGGCCACGGGGCAGGTCGCGGGGGGCGCCAACGTGCTGTGCTTCACGACGGGCCGAGGCTCGGCCTACGGCTGCAAACCCACCCCCTCGATCAAGCTGGCCACCAACTCCGATCTCTACCGCCGCATGAGCGAGGACGTCGACATCGACTGCGGCGACATCCTCGACGGCGTAACCATCGCGGCCAAGGGACAGGAGATCTTCGACTACGTCCTCAAGGTCGCCTCGGGCGAACGCTCGAAGTCCGAGGCCATGGGCTATGGCGACGCCGAGTTCGTGCCATGGCAGATCGGCGCCACGATGTGAGGGGTGGAGGGCCGTCCGGGAGCACCCGTAGTATCGGTGGCGCAAAAGGTGCCGACATTCGCCGGCGTAGCGGGGTGGGAGACGGCGAGAGGCTGGGCCGCAGGTTGGTCGCGTCCAGGAGGACGACCCGCGTTCAATCGCCCTTAAGGACGCTCAGCGTAAACAAGCAATGGAGGCTGCAGCGAATTGTTTCAACCGGCTCATGCCGTAGCAGACTCCGAGCGTTCGGAAAGAAGACCCGCTATGACAGCAGCGCTGGTGAAGGCCGAAGTCCTCGATTGCGCGGAGCCGGAGGCAGCGGCACGGGCCGACATGACGTCTTTCGGGCTTCCGGACATGCTCGATGCCATCGGCTTTCCGGCTTTGCTGTACGATCCTGAGAGCCTGGCCATCATCGACGCCAACCAGGCCGCGGTCGATCTCTACGCGTTTGCGCGCAGCACGTTCCGAACGATGACGGTCCTCGATATCCGGCCTGCGGGCGAAAGGGCGCGTTTTCTCGCATCCGCACAAAACGGGTCGGTGTCCGACGAGGTGGCGACGTGGCGCCATCGCAAGGCGAACGGCGCTGAGTTCGACGTCGTCACGTCCCAGAGGTCGTTGACCTCGGGCGGGCGGGAGACCGTCCTGGTGGTCGTCGTCGACTGGTCGGAGATGGCCAGCCTGCGGCGGGAGCTGCAGGACACGCGCTTCATGTTCGATGCGATCATCGACGCGCTGCCCACCGGCGTCTTCCTCAAGGACATGCGGGATGACGGCCGCTACGTCATCTACAACGCCACCGTCAGCGGGATCGTCGACCGGGACTCCCGCGACGTCGTCGGTCGCACCGATCTCGAGGCCTTCGGTCCTCAGGATGCGGCGGCGTTCACCGCGCAGGATCGCGGGGTCATGGACTCCGGCACCCAACTCGTCATCGAGCAGGAGCCCGTCTCACGGCCCAACGGTCAGGTGCGGCTGATCAGGACGGTGAAGAAGCCGCTTCCCTCGCTCGACGGCGGCAAGCCTCGCTATCTGCTGGGCATCAGTGAGGATGTGACCGAAAGGGCCGAAAGTCAGGCGCGCATCGCCCATATGGCCAACCACGACTTCCTGACGGACCTGCCGAACCGCCTCTGCTTCGGCGAACGGCTCGGCAAGCTGCTCGAACGGCGACCAGCCTCTCGCCTCATCACCCTGTTCTCTCTCGACCTCGACTACTTCAAGGCCGTCAACGACACGTACGGTCATCAGGCGGGCGACTTGCTGCTCAAGCAGGTGGGGGCACGGTTGCAGTCATGTTGCCGTCGCTCGGACATGGTCGCCCGCCTTGGCGGCGACGAGTTCGCGATCCTGGCTCGGACCAACGGTCCGCAAGCGGCGATCGAGCTGGCGGATCGCGTGCGGACCAGCCTGGAAACCCCGTTCGATCTTGGGATGTGTGTCGTCGAGGTCGGGACCAGCATCGGGATCGCCTTCGCCCGCGATGGCGTCGACAGCGAGGACGTCCTGATGCGTCACGCCGATTCGGCGCTCTACGTCGCGAAATCGGAGGGGCCCGGTGTCGCGAAGATCTACGAGCCGTCGATGGCCGGCATCATCGAGACCCGCCTCGCCATGTCGGAAGAGCTGCGCCGCGCTCTGGACGACGGTCAGTTCGAGATCGAGTACCAGCCTCAGTTCAGCGCCTTGAACGACGACGTCATCGGTTTCGAGGCGCTCCTGCGATGGAAGCATCCCGTTCGCGGCCGCGTGTCGCCGGCCGACTTCATCCCGACCGCCGAGCGGACCGGGGCCATCGTGCCGATCGGGACCTGGGTCCTGCGCCAGGCCTGCATGGAGGCGGCCCGGTGGCCGTCGCCGGTGATGATCGCGGTCAATCTCTCGGCGGTGCAGTTCAAGCAGCAGCTCGGCCTCGTCCAGAGCGTCAAGGACGCGCTGGACGAAAGCGGTCTGGCGCCCGAGCGGCTGGAACTGGAGATCACCGAAAGCGTCATGCTGACGAGCAGCGGCGCCAACCTCTCGACGCTCCATCGCCTGAGGGCCCTCGGCGTCCGCATCGCCATGGACGACTTCGGCACCGGCTACTCGTCGCTGAGCTACTTGCGCTCGTTCCCGTTCGACAAGATCAAGCTCGACAGGAGTTTCGTCAGCGACTTGATCGACAATCCCGGAAGTCTCGCGATCGTCCGCGCGGTCACCGGCCTCGGAGAAGCGCTGGCCATCACGACCACGGCGGAGGGGGTCGAGACGGCGGAGCAGATGTCCATCCTCAAAAGCGAAGGGTTCAGCTCGCTGCAGGGATTTCTGATCGGCCGCCCGATGGCGGCCGATGCGGCGAGGCGGCTGGCCGACAATCGGCGGTGACGGGACGTCTTCACCCAAGCGGCTCGCCTGTCCGGCTCGATGCCAGGGCGCTACTCGTCGGCGGTCCCCGGCGCCGCTATTTTGCCGGTCACGCGGCTGCTGGAGATGCCAGATGCGGTTCGTCCTCGGTTTGAGTGCAGCCCTCCTGTGCGGTGGCGGGGTCTGCTCTGCTGCGACCGCCGACCCTCCCCTGACCATCGAGCAGCTTCTCAAGAACGACTGGGAGATCGCCGGCTACGTCGGGACCGCCGATGTCCGCGCCACCGTGATCCTGTTCCGGAACAAGGCTCAGTCCTTCCTCGTGCAATGCTCGACCTTCTTCGACGTCACACGCAACCCCCGGGTGGTGACGAACTGCTATCAGTTGCGTTGACGTTTTGGCGGCCTAAGCTCGGGCGGCTCGATGGAGGTCAGCACGACCGACCGACGCCCACCTGGGGCGATTGGCCCAGCGCCTCATGAAGTTCCCGAACTTTCCCGTGATCGCCGGGTGCTTGGCCGCGGCGGCATAGACCGACAGCCGGGTCGGGCGAAGCTCCTTGGCAAGCGACCTAGGATGTCCATGCGCCCGATCGGGACGAGCGGACGGCGGCGTCGATGAAGGCGAGGCCTTTGACGCCGTCCTCGACGGTCGGGATCAAGACGTCGGCCGGGAGGGGCAGTCCGTCGCGTGCGGCGCGGATCGCCGCAGCCGCCTCGGTGTAGATGTTGGCGAAGGCTTCGAGATAGCCTTCGGGATGGCCGCCCGGCAGCCGGGAAAGGCGACGGTTCGCGGCGTCCGCGCCCGCGCCGTTCCGGGTGATGATCTGGCGCGTGCCGCCCAGCGGCGACCAGATGAGCTGGTCGGCCTCGCGCTGGCTCCACTCCAGGCCGCCCCTGGTTGCATAGACACGCAGGCGGATCTCGTTCTCGTTGCCGCTCGCGACCTGGCTGGCCCAGAGCACGCCACGGGCGCCGCCGGCGTAGCGCATCATGACCTGCGCGTTGTCGTCGAGCCGCCGCCCTGGCACGAAGGTCGTCAGATCCGCGCAGAGTTCGACGAGGTCGAGCCCGGTCACGAAATCGGCGAGATTGAAGGCATGCGTTCCGATGTCGCCGATGCAGCCGCCGGCCCCTGAGCGGGCCGGGTCGGTCCGCCATTCCGCCTGCTTGTTGCTGGCGTCCTCCGTGCTCTCCGCGAGCCAGTCCTGCGCATATTCGACCTGGACGAGCCGGATGTCGCCGAGGACGCCCTCGCGCACCATCGCGCGCGCCTGCCGCACCAGCGGATACCCCGTATAGTTATGGGTCAGCACGAAGACGAGACCCGACCGGCGGACCAGGGCGGCCAGCTCCCTCGCCTCATCGAGCGTGGTGGTCAGCGGCTTGTCGCAGATCACGTGGATTCCGGCGTTGAGGAAGGCGCGGATGGCCGGGCCGTGCATATGGTTCGGTGTCACGATGGCAACCGCCTCGATGCCGTCGGGCCGCGCGGCTTCCGCCTGCGCCATGACGGCGAAGTCGCCGTAGCTGCGTAGGGGGTCGAGGCCCAGCGCCAGGGCGGAGCGGGCCGCCTTCTCGGGTGAGGCCGACAGCGCCCCGGCGATCAGCTCGAAATGGTCGTCGAGCCGTGCCGCCATGCGATGCACCGCGCCGATGAAGGCGCCTTCGCCGCCGCCGACCATGCCGAGCCTGATGCGCCGTCCACGCGCCTTGCCGCGATCGTCCGCCATTGCCGACACTCCCGCCCCTTCACGTCATGCCCAGCATGCGCCGGTTCCGTCCCTCGTCCGGCGTCGTGCCGGCGACAGCGTCGAACGCCCTCGCGGTCACTGGAGGCCTCAACCGCGCGCCGGTGCGCCGCGTTCTGCGATGATCTTGTCTGCGATGCGCCAGGCGTTGGCCATGATGGTGAGGGTGGGGTTGGCGCCCGTGCCGGTCGGAAAGGACGAGCCGTCGACGACGTAGAGATTGTCGACCGCATGGGCGCGACACCAGCGGTTGAGCACGGACGTGTCGGGGTCGTCGCCCATGCGCGCCGTGCCGTGCTGGTGCGAGCAGTTGCCCGTGACGCGGTCGGCATAGACCTTGGTGATCGTGCGTGCGCCGCTGGCCTCCAGGATGTCGGCGCCGCGGTCGATGAGGTAGCGGCCCTGGTCGCGGTCGTTCTGGTGCGCCTTGAGGGTCGTGCGCGCCACCGGCAGGCCCCAGGCGTCGACCACCTGGTCGTCGAGGTCGATGCGGTTGTCGTGCTGGGGCATGTCGTGCAGCACCATGGCGACGGCGAGCGAGTGGCTGTAGTTCTCGCGGTCGATCCTCTTGGCTTCGGCGCCCCAGGCGGGCGTGCCCGGCAGCCGCCAGTTGATGGGCAGGGGGATGCCGACGCCCGCGACCGCGATATGGCCGCCGGAGACGAAGCCCCGCGCGGCATCGTGCTCGTAATGCTGGAAGGTCGAGGCGCTGACATAGCCGCCGCCCGCCCAGGCATAGACCGGATCGTCGTAGGTGCCGACGGCCGCCGAATATTCGTGGAAGGTGACGTTGCGGCCGACGAGGTCGCTGCCGTTGGCGAGCCCGTTGGGGAAGCGGCCGGACCGCGAGAGCAGCATCAGCCGCGCGGTTTCCATCGCGCCGCAGGCGAAGATGAAGACGTCCGCCTCCTGCTCGAACGTGTCGCCGTCGGCGTCCTGGTAGACGGCCGCCCTGATGCGGCCCGCGCCGTCGAGCACGAGTTCGCGGACGTACGAGTCCGGGCGCAGGTCGTAGCATCCCGTCGCGACCGCGTCCGGCACGAAGACGTTGAGGGCGGAGGAGCGCGTGCCCGTGGGGTCGCCGTGCTGCTGGGCGAAGGCGCTGACCACCGTTGCCTTGCGGCCGTTGAAGGGACGCGAGAGGGCAGCCTGGGGGGTCGGAAACGCGTTCCAGCCCAGCGCCGCGCAGCCCTTCATGAATTTCTCGGCATAGCGCGAGCGCGGCATGGGCGGGCAGGGATAGCCCCCCGAGCGGGGCGACTCGAACCGGTTGGCACCGGCCTCGCCCGAGACCCCGAAGGCCCATTCGACCTTGAGGTAATAGGGTTCGAGTTCGTCGTAGGTGATCGGCCAGTCCGCGAGGCTGGCGCCGGGCAGGTCGCCGGCGACGGTGCGCATGCGGAAGTCGTTCTCGGTGAAACGCGGCAGCCACCCCTGCCAATGGACCGTGCCGCCGCCGACCATCTGCGGCACGGGGCAGAAGTTCTCGCTCCGCGCGGCATCGGCCGCGGTCTCGCGCCAGGTGCGGGGGTTGAGGATCGGGTCCGGCCACAGATTGTAGCGGTTGATGTTGGCGAGCTCGTCCCCGCCGAACGTCTCCTTGGTGCGCCAGGGCCCTTTTTCGAGGGCGACGACCTTCACGCCCGCTTCGCACAGCACCTTGGCGGCGGCGGCGCCCGAAGCGCCCGCGCCGATGATGACGACGTCGGTCTTCGCCGGTCTGGTCTTAAAGGCCATCGTGGAACTCCTTGACCTTCTCGGCCTCGCCTTCGACGAAATACTGCAACGTGGTGTAGCGGCCGGTGTGGACCTCCTCCATCGAGGCAGGTCCGGGGAAGCCGATCACCGTCCAGCCGACCTGCCCCCGGTTCCCGCCGTAGATCGGGTCGGCGTAGAAGCCCTGGCGCGTGTGGGTGATCAGCAGCGGCAGGAAGTCGAGGTCGACCTCGGTGGAGGTCTGCTGCAGGGCGGGCTCGGCGGAGACCGGGCCGGCGAGGGCGTCGCTGGGCATCAGGGTGGTCGGCTGGCCGGTGCCGTCCGCCTCGATGGCGCGCAGCACGTCGTCCTGCTGGGCGGACGTCAGAGCGAGGAAATCGGCCGAGGACTGCCTGCGGGCGCGGGCGTCGAGGTCTGCGATCCCCTCCACGTAGCGGGCGCGCATGATCTCGATGCGCTGCATCCAGGCGTCGGCGCTGCGGCCCTCCAGCACCTCGAAGCCGGAGCCGTCGGGCTTGGCGAAGATGAAGTCGAGACCGGAGAGGTAGCGCTCGAGGAAGTCGATGCAGCCGGCTTCGCGCGCGCCCGGCGTGTCGTCGGTGGGGATGATCCGCGCCATCGCGGCCTCGATCGTGGCGCGCTGGTGCGGATCGAAGAAGGTGTCGGGCATGGGCATCCTCGGGATGTTGCGGGACGGGTGCGCTTACCGCTTCTTGGTCTGGCTGATCGCGACCGCGATGATGATGATGGCGCCACGGGCGATGAGCTGCTGGCTGAACTCCAGGCCCATCAGCACGAGGCCGTTGTTGATGAGGCCGATCATCAGCGCGCCCATGATCGAGCCGACCACGGTGCCGGCCCCGCCGAACAGGCTGGTGCCGCCGAGCACGGCCGCCGCGATCACCGACAGCTCGTCGCCCTCGCCGAACTGGAAGCGGCCCGAATGCAGGCGGCCGGCGTAGAGCATCCCGGCCACCGCGGCCGCGACGCTCGACAGCATCAGCACGCGGAACTTGATGGAGGCGGTGTCGACGCCCGAATAGCGCGCCGAGGTCTCGTTGCCGCCGGTCGCCAGGACGCGGCGCCCGAAGGTCGTGCGGCGCAGCACGATATGGCCGACGATGCCGAAGACCACCATCCAGATCAGCAGGCTCGGCACCGGCCCGAGATTGCCGCCGCCGAAGATGGCGGCATAGGGCTTGTCGAGGATCGGGATCGCGGCCGTGGCGCTGATCCACATGGCGAAGCCGCGGGCGATGCCCATCATGGCGAGGGTCGTCAGGAACGAGGGGATGCCGATCCCCGTCGTCAGCCAGCCGTTGACCGCGCCGACGATGGCGCCGGTGCCTAGGCCGCAGACGATCCCCCCAAGCA
>CAXUMV010000007.1:21631-24530 GCA_964252065.1 uncultured Lichenihabitans sp. | reverse complement strand
GGGATCGCGCTCGGCACGGCGGTGCGCGAGGCGCTCGGCGACAAGCGCGGCATCACCCGCTACGCCGACGTTCACCTGCCCATGGACGAGACGCTAACGCGGGTCGCGCTCGATTTTTCCGGCCGGCCGGTCTTCGTCTTCCGCACGCAGTTCGCGCAAGGCGCCATCGGCGGCTTCGACACCGAGCTCGTGCGCGAGTTCCTGCACGCCTTCGCGATGCAGGCGCACCTGACCCTCCATGTCGAGACGCTGTACGGCGGCAACGACCACCATATCGCCGAGTCCTGCTTCAAGGGCCTCGCGCGGGCGCTGCGCCTCGCCGTGGCGGTCGACCCGCGCCAGGCGGACCGCATCCCCTCGACCAAGGGCTCGCTCGCAGGCTGATGGCGATCTTCACCGTCCACGTGCCGAACGATCGCGACGACGCGTTCTCCCGCGCCGAGCGGACGGCGTTCGTGCGCGACGGCTTCAGTGTCGCGGCCTTCGTGTTCGGCCCCTTGTACCTGCTGCGGTTCGGGGCGTGGCTCGCGGCGCTGGCCTGGGTCGTGGTCGTCGCGGGCGGAGGCTGGCTATGCCATCTGGCGCGGCTGCCGGGCGGCGTCGGGGTCGGGCTCTATCTGCTCGTCGCCCTGCTCACCGGCCTCGAGGCCAGCAGCCTGCGGCGTTTCGCGCTCGGTCGCCGCGGCTACGACCTCGCCGACGTCGTCGAAGGATCGAGCCGGCAGGACGGGGAGCGGACGTTCTTCCGCCGGGCCGTGCTGGAGGGCCTACCGGCCAGCCGGACCGTAGCGGGCTCGGCGGCGCCCCGGCCGAACGAGCCGGTGATCGGCTTCTTCCCCGATCCGGACCGGGGGCCGTGACCACGGCCATCGTCGACTACGGGTCCGGCAATCTCCATTCGGCCCACAAAGCGTTCGCGCGATCGTGGTGACGGCTCGCCCCGAGGAGGTCGCGGGCGCCGAGCGGATCGTGCTGCCCGGGGTCGGCGCCTTCGCCGACTGCATGGCGGGCCTTGAAGCCGTGCCCGGCCTGATCGAGGCGATGACGACGGCGGTCCGGCGCGACGGCAGGCCGTTCCTGGGCATCTGCGTCGGCATGCAGCTTCTTGCGACGCGCGGGCGCGAGCACGTCGTGACCGAGGGGCTCGGCTGGATCCCGGGCGAGGTGCGCGCCCTCGTGCCCACCCATCCCGGCCTCAAGATCCCGCATATGGGCTGGAACACCCTCGACGTGCTGCGCCCGCATGCCCTGCTCGACGGGATCCCGACCGGTGAGGGGGGGCTGCATGCCTATTTCGTGCACTCCTACCAGCTCGAGGCCGACCACGAAGGCGATCGCGTGGCCCGCACCGACCATGGCGGCCCCGTGACGGCGATCGTCGGGCGCGACAACATCGCCGGCACGCAGTTCCACCCCGAGAAGAGCCAGGCGCTGGGCCTCGCGCTGATCGGGAACTTCCTGCGGTGGCGCCCGTGATCCTGTTCCCGGCCATCGACCTCAAGGGGGGCCAATGCGTGCGCCTCGTCCATGGCGACATGACGCGCGCCACCGTGTTCAACGACGACCCCGCCGACCAGGCGGCCCGGTTCGAGGCGCAGGGGTTTGCCTACCTGCATGTCGTCGACCTCGACGGCGCCTTTGCCGGGCGGCCCGTCAATGCCGAGGCCGTGGAGGCGATCCTCGCCCGCACCGGCCTGCCGGTGCAGCTCGGCGGCGGCATCCGCGACCTGCGGACCATCGAGGCCTGGCTGTCGCGCGGGGTACGGCGGGTCATCATCGGCACGGCCGCGGTGCGCGACCCCGCGCTGGTGCAGGAAGCCGCCCGGCTGTTTCCCGACCAGATCGCGGTGGGAGTCGATGCCCGCGACGGGTTCGTCGCGGTGGACGGCTGGGCCCAGACCTCCTCGGTCGCCGCCGCCGATCTCGGCCGCCGTTTCGAGGATGCCGGGGTCGCGGCCGTGGTCTATACCGACATCGCGCGCGACGGCGCCCTCAAGGGCCTCAACATCGAGGGCACGGTCGCCCTGGCGGAGGCCATCACGATCCCCGTGATCGCTTCGGGAGGTCTCGCCTCGCTGGCCGACGTCGAGCGCCTGCTGGCGCCGGGATGCGAGAAGATCGCAGGAGCCATCACCGGCCGCGCGCTATACGACGGACGCCTCGATGCGGCCGAGGCGCTGGCGCTGATCGGCAGCAGGCGGACATGAGTCTTGACGGACTGATCCGCAGGGCTGAAGACCGGCGCTGTCATACAAGCCGCATCGAGCAAAGACCGGTTGCGAACCTCCGTGTCGTCTTTGCGAGCGAAGCGAAGCAATCCACCTCTCGGCATCTCCACCGTAGAATGGATCGCCACGGCGCTGACGCGCCTCGCGATGACGAACCTGGCGAGAACGAGGGAATGGATGCCGTGAACATTCATCTTCTCGTCTGGGACGCCTCGCAAGCCGATTGTGGGACCGTGCAGCGCGTCGTCGGCCGCGGCTGGATGCCCAAAGCGACATGCTGAAATCCCGCATCATCCCCTGTCTCGACGTCAAGGACGGGCGGGTCGTGAAGGGCGTCAACTTCGTGGACCTGCGCGACGCCGGCGATCCCGTGGCGTGCGCCATGGCCTACGATGCGGCAGGGGCCGACGAGCTTTGCTTTCTCGACATCACGGCTAGCCACGAGGACCGCGGCATCCTGCTCAATGTCGTGCGCCGCACTGCCGCGGCCTGCTTCATGCCGCTGACCGTGGGCGGGGGCGTGCGCACGGTCGAGGACATCCGGGCCCTGCTGCTGGCCGGCGCCGACAAGGCGTCCATCATGACCGCGGCCGTGCAGAACCGCGGCTTCGTGCGGGAGGCCGCGCGCAAATTCGGCAGCCAGTGCATCGTCGTGGCGGTGGACGCCAAGC
>CAXUMV010000007.1:2366-21621 GCA_964252065.1 uncultured Lichenihabitans sp. | reverse complement strand
GTGGTCGTCGTCGCCGAATCTGTGGTTGTCGTCCCGCTGTCCGGCGGGGTGGCCTGCTCCATCGGCGCTGATGGGGCCGTCGTGGTGGTCGTCGTCGTCGTGGCGGTCGACGCCAAGCGGGTCTCGCCGCCCGACACCCCGCCGCGCTGGGAGGTCTTCACCCATGGCGGGCGCCGCCCGACCGGCCTCGATGCCGTGGCCTATGCCCGCGAGGTTGCTGAATGCGGGGCCGGCGAGATCCTGCTGACCTCCATGGACCGGGACGGCACACGGGTCGGCTTCGATCTCGAGCTGACCCGCGCCGTTGCGGACGCCGTGCCGGTTCCCGTCATCGCTTCGGGTGGGGTCGGCACGCTCGACCACCTCGTGGAGGGGGTGCGGAGCGGGGGGGCGGATGCCGTGCTGGCCGCCTCGATCTTTCATTTCGGCACCCATACGATCGCCGAGGCCAAGCGCCATATGAGCGATGCAGGGCTTTTGATGCGCATGGATCGATGATGCCGACCTCGCTGGGCAACTTCACGCTCGACAATCTCGCCGCGCTCATCGCGGCCAGGGCCGACGGGCCGGCCGACCAGTCCTATACCCGCAGCCTGCTCGACGACGGGGTGTCGCGCTGCGCCCGCAAATTCGGCGAGGAAGCCGTCGAGGCGGTGGTCGCGGCCATCGACGGCCACAAGGGCGAGATTGTGGCCGAGGCCGCCGACGTGCTCTACCACCTCCTGGTGCTGCTGCAGGTGACGGGCGTGTCGTTCGACGACGTGATCGCCGAACTCGGCCGCCGGACCCGGCAGTCCGGGCTGCAGGAAAAGGCCGGCCGCCTCCGCTGAGCGGCCTCCCGGCGCGCCCATTGCTGCCGCATGCTCGACTTATTCATCGACTCGACTGTTGCATTGTAGCAACCATAGAAGCTTTAAGCTTTGACAAGCGAAATTACATTTGTTTCAACCCTGCACGTTTTAATCATTGGCAGGGTTATGAGTGAATGAAAAAGCGGATCATTGGTGTAGCGTTCCTTCTCCTTGCGACGTTGCTGACGAGCTCTTTTGCCGAGGCGCGAGGACGCCACGGCACCGCCTCGCTCCGGCATCGCGTTGTGAAACAGTCGCCCTTTCGGCATCACAGACCGCACCGGTTGCCTCACAGACCGCACCGTTTGCATCATAGCGATCTCCGCAATACCGAGGTCGCGGGCGAGGGCGGTGGATCGGGTGGCCTTGCGTCCTGGTATTACGGGCGGACCCGCGGCCTGACGGCGGCCCACCGGTTCTGGCCGTTCGGCACCCGGGTGCTCGTGACCAACCGCAACAACGGCCGCTCGGTCGTCGTGCGCATCGACGATCGCGGTCCCTTCATCCGCGGCCGCGTGATCGATCTCAACCGCCCGTCGGCCTCGGTGATCGGGGTGACCGGCATCAGTCCGGTCAGCCTGCGCCGCCTCTGATCGCGGCCGAGACACCGCCGCCCGCGGCGCGGCGATTCTCCTTGCTCCAATGACGCTTTGGTGAACGTTATGCAGCTCGGCCGCATCCCGAGACGGCGTTCCATGCCGCCTCGGGATGCCGTCGTGGTCGGGCGCTCGGCGGGACGTCGCATGAATCAACGCGTCAAGACGTCGATTGCGACCGTCGCCGCGCCGCATCGGCACTTCACCCGCGACCAGTGGGCGGATCTCAGGGCCGACACCCCCCTGACGCTGACGATCGAGGATCTGCGAAAGCTGCAGTCCATCAACGATCCCATCTCGCTCGATGAGGTGATCGCGATCTACCTGCCGCTGTCGCGCCTGCTCGCCCTCTACGTCGCCGCGACGCAGGGCCTGTTCAAGGCCACCCAGCGGTTTCTGGGCGCCGAGAACGACGGCAAGATGCCCTACATCATCGGCGTCGCGGGGTCCGTGGCGGTGGGAAAGTCCACGACCTCCCGCGTCATGCAGGCGCTGCTCTCGCGCTGGCCGAACACCCCGAAGGTGCAACTCGTCACGACCGACGGGTTCCTGCTGCCCAACCGCGTCCTGCTCGACCAGAGCCTCATGGACCGCAAGGGTTTTCCCGAGAGCTTCGACGGCGCGGCCCTGCTGCGCTTCCTGTCCGACGTGAAGGCGGGCAAGCGCAACGTCCAGGCGCCGGTCTACTCGCACCTGGTCTACGACGTCGTGCCGGGGGAGACGGTCACCGTCGACCGGCCCGACATCCTGATCGTCGAGGGGCTCAACGTGCTCGCGCCCAACCGCCCCTCGATGGACGGCAAGGGCGTCCCCTTCGTGTCCGACTTCTTCGATTTCTCCGTCTATCTGCATGCCGACCACGGGATGCTGGAGCGCTGGTACGTCGAGCGCTTCATGCGCCTGCGGGAAACCGCGTTCCGGGACCCCCGCTCCTACTTCACCAAATATGCCGACGTGCCCGACCAGGAGGCCGTCGCGATCGCCGAGGATATCTGGACGCGCATCAATCTCAAGAACTTGCGGGAGAACGTTCTTCCGACGCGCGAGCGGGCAAGCCTCATCCTCACCAAGGGGGCGAGCCACAGGATCGAAGAGGTCGCACTGCGCAAATTGTGACGCCGCGCCACATGAGGGGCAGTGTCCCTTTCGCGTCGGTCCATCATGCCCACCTTGCGTTTCATTCTCGGCGACCAGCTCTCCCACGATATCGCCGCCCTGCGGGGGTGGGAGGCGGGCGACGTCGTGCTGATGGCGGAGGTCGTCGAGGAGGCGACCTATGTGCCCCATCACCCCCAGAAGATCGCCTTCCTGTTCTCCGCCATGCGGCATTTCGCGGCCGAGCTCGAGGCCCGCGGCATGCGGGTCGACTACATCCCCCTCGATGCGCCCGGCAACACGGGGTCCTTCACGGGCGAGCTCGAGCGGGCGCTCGCCCGGCACGCCCCCGCGCACGTGGTGGTGACAGAGCCCGGCGAGTACCGGGTGCAGGCCATGATGGAGGACTGGCAGGAGCGGTTCGGCGTGCCCGTCCACCGGCGCGCCGACGACCGCTTCTTCTGCTCGCGCGAGGAGTTCGCGGCTTGGGCCGGCGATCGGGCCGGGTTGCGGATGGAGTTCTTCTACCGCGTCATGCGCCAGCGCACCGGCTTGCTGATGGACGGCGGCAAGCCGGTCGGCGGCCAGTGGAACTTCGACAAGGACAACCGCAAGCCGCTGCCGACGACCGTGCCGCTTCCCGCGCGCGTCCGCTTTCCCCCGGACACGACCACGCGCGAGGTGCTGGAGCTGGTGCGGCGCCGCTTCGGCAATCATTTCGGCGATCTCGAGCCGTTCGGCTGGGCCGTCACGCGGCGCGACGCCCTCGACGCGCTCGACAGCTTCATCGATGTCTGCCTCCCCTCGTTCGGCGACTTCCAGGACGCCATGAAGGCGGGCGAGGGTTTCCTCTTCCACGCCCTCGTCTCGCCCTACCTGAATGCGGGCCTGCTCGGTCCCCGGGAGATCTGCGACAGGGCGGTGGAAGCCTGGCGCGAGGGCGCGGCCCCGCTAAATGCCGTCGAGGGCTTCGTGCGTCAGATCCTCGGATGGCGCGAGTACATGCGCGGCGCCCGCTGCCGGCCTTCTACTGGACCGGAGACACGGACATGAACTGCCTCGCCCAGGCGATCGGCGACACGCGCCGGCAGGCCTACGCCCACCACATCCAGCGCCTGATGATCACCGGGAACTTCGCGCTGCTGGCCGGTGTCCGCCCGGCCGAGATCGAGGAGTGGTATCTGGCGGTCTACGCCGACGCCTATGACTGGGTGGAACTGCCCAACGTGCACGGCATGGCGATGTTCGCCGACGGCGGCCTGCTCGCCAGCAAGCCATACGCGGCGAGCGGCGCCTATATCGACCGCATGTCGGACTACTGCGGCGGCTGCGTCTATGACCCGCAGGTCAAGACGGGGCCGGGCGCCTGCCCGTTCAACTTCCTCTACTGGGGCTTCCTGATCGACAATGCGGGCGTGCTGGAAGGCAACGCACGCCTCGCCATGCCATACCGCACGCTCCAGAAGTTCGCGCCTGAGCGGCGTGCAGCACTCCAGGCCGAGGCGCACGCCTTCCTGGACGGCCTGCCGGCCGCATATTGATGGGCCCTTCTCCCGCGCGCGGGAGAAGGTGGCACGGCGAAGCCGTGACGGATGAGGGGAACCTCCGGGCTCTGGACTAGGCGGCCCCGGCATCCAGACCATTGTATGGATCGCTGCGGTGCCGACGCGCGTCGCGATGACGGGGGAGGGTCCGTGAGTCCCCTCATCCGCCCTGTCGGGCACCTTCTCCCGCGGGAGCGGGAGAAGGGACATAGCGGCGATCAGGCGGCGAGGCGGCCGGCGCTGTAGAGGGAGGCCAGGTCCGGGCCGAGACTCTCGCCGACGGGGGCCAGGCGCTCGGCGCCCGCGCGGTCCTCGAAGCAGTAGCCGAGGTAGCGCTTGCTTTCGATCGGGTCGTAGCCCAGCCGGGCCCGCAGCTTCTTGCGCAGCTTGCTGACGTGGCTCTCCACCACGTTCTCTTCGACATGCTCGTCGAAGATGCCGTAGATGGCGGTGAAGATCTGCGTCTTGCTCACCCGGCGGCCCCGGTTGCGGACCAGGTATTCGAGGATGCGGCGCTCGCGGCGGGGCAGCGTCATGACCTCGCCCCGCACCTCGGGATCGCGGCCGTCGAAGAAAGCGCGGATTTCGCCCACCTGGATGTCGTCGGTCTTGGGCCGCGCGCGGCGGCGGATGGCGTCGACCCGGGCCATCAGCTCGCGGACGTGGATCGGCTTGCGCACGACGTCGTCGAAGCCGGCGGCGAAGAGATCGAGGGTCTGCTCCAGCGAGTGGACCTCGTTGATGGCGATGATCGGCGCCCGCGAGCGCTCGCGGATCGCCTTGGGATAGCTGCTGCGGTCGGCGCATTCCCCGATCAGGAAGGCCTCGACGGCCGCGAGATCCTCCTCGGCCACGCTGCCGATCCAGTCGCCGAAGTCCGACGGGCGGAACCCCGAGCTCGACACCCCTTCCCCGCGGAATCCGCCGGCATAGCCGACGCAGACCAGCTCACGATCGTCGATCAAGACCAGCATGCACAGTATCCTGTGTCTTCCGGCGGCCGTCGGTCGTCATGACCATGTCGCCGCACATCATGCGATCCACTAAAGTCCTTCATGCTTAATTTTTCGTTTAACGCCCGTGCTCGACTGCGACGGGTGCCGGCCTGCCGCCGCTTACACTCGGGCTGTGGCGTTGAGGACACGGATCGGGACCCATCTCGCAACGCCGATGTTGAGGAAGGTAGAGGGCGATATTTGTTTCGTCTTTGATCAGTGCTGCCCAGATCATATCGGTGACTACGCTGCAACGAAGCGCAACGGCCCATGTATCGTTGTGGAACAGCAAGGATAGGCGCCTCGTAAGACTTGGTTCAGCATGCCGCGGGGCTGCATCGGCGTCGTGGTTCGCGGCGCGCAATCAGCCCCGTGCAAGCTTGCCCCGGCACGGTCGGCGCCAGAAACCCGCCCGTCGGGGGAGCGCACCGTCTTGCAACCCATCCACCTGTTCGAGCTGGCTGCCCAGCAGTCGCGCTACTTGTCGACGAACCAGTCGGTCATCGCCGAGAACGTCGCGAACGCCAACACGCCCGGGTTCCGGGCGCGGGCCATGCAGCCCTTCAGCGACGTGCTCGACCACACCCAGCTGACGCTCGCCGCCACCAACCCCTCGCATATCGGCCTGACCCCGGCCGACGCGCAGGCGGCGGCGGTCACCGAGGACGAGCCTTGGGAAGTCACCGAGTCGGGCAATTCGGTCAGCCTCGAGCAGGAGATGATCAAGGCCGGCGACGTCAACCGGAGCTTCTCGCTCAACACGAGCCTGGTCAAAGCCTTCCACAGCATGCTGATCGCGAGCGTCCGATGATCGATGCGCTCCAGGCCGCCATGCGGGTCGCCGGATCGGGCCTTGCGGCCCAGTCCGCCCGCCTGCGCGTCACGACCGAAAACCTCGCCAACGCCCAGTCGACCGGCACCACGCCCGGTGCCGACCCCTATCGGCGCAAGACCATCACCTTCGACAGCGAGCTCGACAAGGCCTCGGGCGTGAACCTGCTGCAGGTCAAGGACATCGACACCGACCCGACCCCGTTCCAGACGGAGTCAGACCCCGGCAACCCGGCGGCCGACGCCAAGGGCATCGTCAAGCTGCCCAACGTCAACATGATCACCGAGATGAGCGACATGCGCGAGGCCAACCGCTCCTACGAGGCGGATCTCCAGGTCATCAAGCAGTCGCGCGACCTGATCGCCATGACCATCGATCTTCTGAAAGGCTCGTCATGATCGCCGCTCTTCCCCTGATCTCTTCGGTGCTCGGCGCCCTCGCTCCCGCGGCGCCGACGGTGGCGGATGCGGGCCGGGCCGCCGCCACGGCGGGCGGCGAGGACTTCGGCCAGATGATGTCGAAGCTCGCCGCCGACACGGTCCACAACGTCAAGGGCGCCGAGACCGCGGCCGTCGACGGCATCGCGGGCAAGGCCGACATCCAGGCGGTCGTGCAATCGGTCATGTCGGCGCAGGAATCCCTGCAGACGGCCCTCGCGATCCGCGACAAGGCGGTGGCGGCCTTCCAGGAAGTGACCCGCATGGCGATCTGACCGGTCGTCGCGCCTGCAAGTCATACCAGGTGCCATCGAGTTGGACGGCTGCCAAAACCCAAGTCGTCATTGCGAGCGCAGCGAAGCAATCCATGTCTCGGGCCTCCCTACCGGTGCCTGGATCGCCACGGCGCTGACGCGCCTCGCGTTGACGACTCGCGAGTTCTTCACCGACCAGACAATAAGCGTCGTCCAATACTTCAGTTCAACCAAATATTAAGCATGATGAGGCAGGATCGGAGCATCGGCGCCGCCCCGTTCCAGGCGGTTCCGCACCAGCAACACGGGCGCTGTGCCGCTCGAAGGACCGATCCGCCATGAGAGCGCTCGCCATTGCCGCGACGGGCATGTCCGCCCAGCAGACCAACGTCGAAGTGATCGCCAACAACATCGCCAACATCAACACGACCGGCTTCAAGCGGGGCAAGGCGGAGTTCACCGATCTGCTCTACGACGCCGAGCGGCTGCAGGGCGTCTCCAACCGCGGCAACGGCAGCCTGATCCCCGAGGGCGCCCAGCTCGGCCTCGGGGTGCGGACCGCGGCCATCCGCAACCTGCAGACCCAGGGAGCCCTGACCAACACCGGCAATAGCTACGATCTCGCCCTCAGCGGGCGCGGCTGGTTCCAGATCACCGGGCCGAACGGCGATACGGTCTACAGCCGCGACGGCGCCTTCAACACCAACGCGACCGGGCAGCTCGTGACGCTCGACGGCTATACGGTGAACCCCTCGATCGTCGTGCCGCCGAACACCACGGACGTCACGGTCAGCCAGTCGGGCATCGTGTCGGCGCAGGTCGCGGGCAACACGATCCCCGTCCAGCTCGGCCAGCTGACGCTTGCCAACTTCCCCAACGAGGCGGGCCTCGAGCACCTGGGCGACAACCTGTTCCGCGAGACGCCCGCCTCCGGCAACGCCACGACGGGCGTGCCGGGCGACCCGGGCTTTGCGACCATCAGCCAGCGCTATCTCGAAGCCTCCAACGTCGACCCCGTGAAGGAAATCTCCGACCTGATCACGGCCCAGCGCGCCTACGAGATGAACTCGAAGGTGATCCAGGCCGCCGACCAGATGGGCCAGACACTCTCGACAGGAATCCGCTGATGAGAATGCTTCTCCTTCGCCGCCGGCGCCGTCTGCGCGCCGCCCAGCTCGCGGTCGCCGCGATGGCCTCGCTCGTGGCGAGCCTCGCCCAGGCCGACCAGTCCATCCCGGTGCCGACCCTCACCATCTATCCCGGCGACATCATCCGCGACGGCATGCTGACCGAGCGCACCATGCCCGACGAGTTCGCGGGCCGCACCGTGACGGTGCTCGACCGGGCGGTGCTGATCGGCAAGACCGCCCGACGCACGCTGCTGCCGGGCCTGCCGGTCGGGGTCAATGCCGTCGGCGAGCCGAAGGTCGTGACCGTCGGCGCCATGGTCAAGGTGGTCTTCAACGAAGGCGGGCTGACGATCTCCACCTACGCCTCCGCGCTGCAGGCGGGCGCGGTCGGCGACGTGATCCCCGTGCGCAACATGGAAAGCGGCCTCACGATCTCGGGGACGATCGAGCGGGACGGCAGCATCAAGGTCAACAACGGATGATGCGCAAGCGGCTGGTTGCGCTCGCCGCGGCACTGGCCGTCGCGCTCGGACTGGGCGCGGCCTCGGCCGCGGTCAGGATCAAGGACGTCGCGAGCCTGGGGGGCATGCGCGACAACCAGCTCGTCGGCTACGGCCTCGTGATCGGGCTGCAGGGGACCGGCGACTCGATGCGCAACGCCCCCTTCACCGAACAGTCCATGCAGTCGATGCTGGACCGCATGGGCGTCAACGTCCGCGGCGTCAACCTGCGCGCCCGCAACGTCGCCGCCGTGATCGTCACCGGCACGCTCACCTCGCTGGTCTCCAAGGGGTCGGAGATCGACGTCACGGTGTCCTCGCTCGGCGATTCTACCTCGCTCCTGGGCGGCACGCTGATCATGACCCCGCTCGCCGGCGGCGACGGGCTGACCCACGCGGTCGCCCAGGGCGCCGTGTCGGTGTCCGGCTCGAGCAGCCAGGGGCAGGCGGAGAGTTTCTCGCAAGGCGTGCCCACCAGCGGCCGCATCCCGAACGGCGCGACGGTGGAGCTCGAGGCGCCGGCCGTCGATTTCGGCGGCAACGGCGGCGCCCTGACGCTGGAGCTGCGCAACCCCGACTACAAGACCGCGGTGCGGGTCGCCGACGTCATCAACGAGTTCACCCGCCAGCACTACAGGATCGAGACGGCGCGCGAGCAGGATCTCCACCGCGTCACCCTCCAGCCGCCGCGCGGGGTGAGCGTGACGCGCTTCATGGCGAGCATCGGCGACCTCCTGATCGAACCCGACACCCCCGCCAAGGTCATCATCGACGAGCGCACCGGGACGGTGGTGATCGGCCAGGACGTGCAGATCTCGACCGTCGCGGTGACCCATGGGAGCCTCACGGTCCGCATCACCGAGACGCCGGTGGCCAGCCAGCCCGCGCCGTTCTCGGACGGCAAGACCGTGGTGCTGCCCAATACGACCATCGATTCGCAGGAGGCCAACGGCCAGCTCCGAATCATCGGCGGCACGACGCTGCGCACGCTCGTCAAAGGCCTGAACCAGATCGGCCTGAAGCCCACGGGGATCATCGCGATCCTTCAGGCGATCAAGTCGGCCGGCGCGCTGCAGGCCGAACTCGTCTCGCAATAGCGCTTCACGACCATGGTTCCCGACTAGCTCCTTCGCCCCGCGGCAAGCGGGGAGAAAGGGCCCGACAGGGCGGATGAGGGGTCCTGGGGCTCAAGGATCCCCTCATCCGGCCTGTCGGCCACCTTCTCCCGCAGGCGGGAGAAGGGCTTCACTCATCCACGTGGCGGCCCTGATGCACGGCATGCCAGCCCGGCACAAGCCCGACGGGCCAGGGTTGCGCGGCTCCTCCTGTTCCGGCCGGACCGCATCATGAAGCTGCTGCCCTTTTGCGCGATCGTCCTCGGCGGCCTGCTCCTGCCGGGGTTCGTCAGCGCTTCCGAGACCGAGACCGCCCCGCGGGTCGCCGCGCCCGCCCCGCCGCCCGCGCCGCTGCCGGCGGCCCCCGTCGTGCCGGTCGTCGCGGGACCTGCGGCGGGGCAGGGGGCGGGCGGCCTTCCGGCGCCGCAGAATGAGACCCAGCAATACTGCTCCAACATCGCGGCCGCCGCCGCGGACGCCCGCTACGCCTGGCAACGCAAGCAACTCACCGACCTGCAGGCCCAGCTCAAGCAGCAGACCGCCGACCTCGACGCCAAGCAGACCGAGATCAAAGCCGTGCTGGCGCGGCGCGACGAGATGATGAAGAAGGCCAACGACACCGTGATCGGCCTCTACGCGCACATGAAGGCCGAGGCGGCCGCGACACAGCTCGCCGCCCTCGACAACGAGATGGCCGCCGTCATCCTCAGCCAGCTCAACCAGCGTCAGGCCACCTCGATCCTCAACGAGATCCCGCCCGAGAAGGCCGCCCGGCTGGTGACCGCCATCGCGAATTTCGGGGCGGAGAAGAAGTCCTGATGATGCGCCGCGTGCTCCTGGGGATCGTGACGGGGAGCCTCGCGGGCTGCGCCGGGGTCCCCCAGGATCTCGGCCGCGAGCCGCACATGACCCCCGTGGGGACGGGGCTCGCGACGCCCGTCGACCCCTCGGGGCTCTACAACTTCCCTCCCCCGCGCCGGATCGGCGGGCCGGCCTCGCTCTACGACGTCAACCGCGGCAGCCTGTTCCGCGACCCCCGCGCCATGACGGTCGGCGACGTGCTGACCGTCAACATCGCGATCAACGACAAGGCGACGCTGGACAACACGAGCAACCGGTCGCAGAGCGCCAAGATCGGCAACGGCTACTCGTTCGACTTCAAGGCGGGCGCTTCCGAAGTGAAGCCGAGCTCCCAGCTCGATTCCACCTCGACCTCCACCTCGAACGGGACCGGCACGGTCGACCGGTCGGAGAAGATCCAGCTGTCGGTCGCCGCCGTCGTGACCGCGGTGCTGCCGGACGGCAACCTGATCGTCAGCGGGTCGCAGGAGGTGCGGGTCAACTACGAGCTGCGGCTTCTCAACGTCGCCGGCATCGTGCGTCCGCGGGACATCTCCAAGGACAACACCATCCCCTATGACAAGATCGCTGAGGCGCGCATCTCCTATGGCGGGCGCGGACGCTCCAGCGAAGTCCAGCAGCCCGGCTGGGGCCAGCAGTTCTACGATGCCGTCAAGCCGTTCTGAGCCCGCCGGGCGCCCTGCGGCCGGGAGCGCCTGAGCCATGGCGGATCCCGACGCGCCGGCCAAGAAGAAGGGCGGGGGCCTCATCGGCTTCCTGATCCCCCTGGTGGTGCTGACCGTGATGGCGGCCGGCGGCGGCTGGATGATGGGCACGCAGATCATCGCGGCCATGAAGGCCGCCGCCGCCGCCAAGGCGCCCGCGGCCGCCCCGGTGGTCGAGTCGACCGTCGCGCTGAAGGAGCTGACCCCGATCGTCACCAATCTCGCCCCGCCCAACGCCCGGGCCTGGATCAGGCTGCAGGCCGCGGTCGTCTACGAGAAGGCGGATGCGCCCCAGATCGACATCCTGGCCGCCAAGGTCGGCGACGACCTCCTCTCGGTGATGCGCACCATGACGCTCGAGGACCTCCAGGGCGCCAGCGGCCTCGAGCTCTTGCGCGAGGACCTCAACGAGCGGGCGAGCATCCGCTCGGACGGCCACATCAAGGAGCTCATCATCGAAATGCTGGTGATCCAGTGACCTGCTCCGGCACGGCGCCGAACCTGGTCCGTCATCGCGAGGCGCGAAGCGCCGCGGTGATCGAGGCCACGGTGGGGGCGCCCGAGGATGGATCGCTTCGCGCTCGCGACGACATGATGGTCCTCCACCGGCCTTCGTCGGCGCGGCCTGGTGTGAAGGGCGCGCTCGCGTTTGGCCTCGCGGTGCTGGCGGCGGCGGCGGTGCTCGCCCCGGCGCCGGCCTGGGCGCAGTCCCTCGACCTTGGCAGCGTGCTGCCCCAGGCGGGCGGTACGGCGAGCGGGCGCATCGTGCAGGTGGTCGGCCTCCTGACGGTCCTGTCGATCGCCCCGGGCCTACTCGTGATGGTGACGAGCTTCACGCGCTTTGCGATCGCCTTTTCGTTCCTGCGCTCGGGCATGGGGCTGCAGACGACGCCCGCGAACCTGATCATGATCAGCCTGTCCCTGTTCATGACCTTCTACGTGATGGCGCCCACCTTCAACCGGGCGTGGGACACGGGGCTGCGGCCGCTGATCGACAACAAGATCGCCGAGCCCGAGGCGTTCGACAGGATCACCCAGCCGTTCCGCGAGTTCATGCAGTCCCAGGTGCGCGACAAGGATCTGAAGCTCTTCGACGACCTCGCCAAGGACGCGCTGAAGCCGAACGACAAGGTCGTCGACCTCCGCATCCTCATCCCCGCCTTCATGATCTCGGAGATCCGGCGCGGCTTCGAGATCGGCTTCCTGATCGCCCTGCCGTTCCTGGTGATCGACATGGTGGTGGCCACCCTCACCATGTCGATGGGCATGATGATGCTGCCGCCCGCTGTTATTTCGCTGCCCATGAAGGTTTTGTTCTTCATCTTGATCGATGGTTGGAACATGCTGGTGGGCAGCCTCATCCGATCATACGCATGACGGGTCGGGTTCACCCTTCGGTAAGGGCCTCCGGTTAGCGTCCAGACCACGCGAGATTGGGACCGCAAGCGCCGGCCCCATAGGCATCAAGCCGCTCTCCGCGCACCGGTCAGTCCGGAATGTCCGACCACGGTAGCCATTTCCACATCCGGGACGACCCATCATGAGCAGCCTTCTCACTAACATGTCGGCCATGTCGGCCCTGCAGAACCTGTCGACGACGCAGAAGAGCCTCGCCGCGGTGCAGAGCCAGGTGTCGAGCGGCCTTGCGGTCGCCAACGCCTCCGACAACGCCTCCTACTGGTCCATCTCGACCAGCATGAAGTCCGACACCTCGGCCCTGTCGGCCGTCACCAACGCCCTGAACCTCGGCGCCTCGGTGGTCAGCACCGCGACCAGCGCCATCAGCAGCGTCAACTCGATCCTGAAGGCGATGAAGGCCGACCTGATCACCGCCCAGACGACCGGCACGACGCTGTCGCAGGTGCAGACCGGCATCAACGCCCAGCAGAGCAGCTTGAAGAACATCATCGCCTCGGCGAGCTTCAACCAGGTCAACCTGCTGGACGGCTCGACGGCCACGACCCAGATCGTGTCGTCCTTCGCCCGCACAACGCTGGGCAACGATCTCGGCACCATCGCGGTCGACACGACCGCCATCGCGCTGGCGGGCGGCGCTGCCGCCGGCGGCCTGCTCGGTGCCTCGCTGACCCTCGCGAGCGTCGCGGGCACGGCCAGCAACACGACGAGCTACACGACCGACACCAACGGCTCGGCCACCGCGTCGGCCGGTTACTACGCTTCCGACAGCATCCTGGCCTTCACGGTCGCCGGTGCGACGCCCCCGACCACGCAGGAACTCGCGCAGCTCTCCTCCGCCATCGACAAGGCGATCACCGCCGTGACGGCGGCCGCGGCCCAGCTCGGCACCTACACCTCGACGATCAACAACCAGCTGACCTTCGTCTCGGCCCTGTCCGATGCCATCACCAGCGGCGTCGGCTCGCTGGTCGATGCGGACATGAACGCGGCATCCACCCGCCTCAATGCCCTGCAGACCCAGCAGCAGCTCGGCGTGCAGTCGCTCTCGATCGCGAACCAGAACTCGCAGCTGATCCTGAAGCTCTTCCAGTAAGCCATCCTCGTCGCTCAGACCGAAGGCCGCGCCGCAAGGGGCGGCCTTCTTTTCGCCCGCCGCTCCAGGCTGGCGCAGGCTATCGGGCGCAGGGTCGCCCGATCGCGTGAGGCAACGAGGGGGGTGCGCGATGAACCGGGCCGAGCGGCGAAAGCAGCGCCACCATCCAAGCGCACCGTCCTCCGGTGGACCCACCGCGGCGGACAGGCTCTTCGAAGCCGCCCAAACCGCCCACGCCGCGACGCGTCTCGAGGAAGCCAGACGCCTCTACACCCAATGCCTCGACCTCGATCCGCGCCACGCCAAGGCCCGCCACGACCTCGGTGTCCTCCTGCTGGGCAGCGGCGGCCAACGCGAGGCGGCCAGCCATTTCGAGCGGCTCCTCGCGGACCATCCGACCCACGCCGGCGCATGGCTCAATCTGAGCCTCGCGCGTGGTGCCGACGACGATCACCAAGGAGCCCTCGCGGCCGCCCGGCGCGCGGTGAAACTCGCGCCCGGCCTTGCGGCCGCCCAGGCGGTGCTCGCCAAGGCGTTCAGCGCGACATCGGCCTTCGACGATGCCGCGGCCGCCTACCAGGCGGCGCTCGCGCTCGACGGCAAGGTCGCACCCATCCGGCTGCAATACGCCGTCCTGTTGCGCCGCATGGGCGGCCTCGCGGACGCGCGCGCCGTCATCGATGCCTATGTCGGCGACCACCCGCAGGACCCCAAGGGGTTCGTCGAGCGCGCGGCGCTGTTCGACCGGCTGGACGACCACCCCGCGGCCGAACAGGATCTCAGGGCGGCCTGGCAGCTCGATCCGTCCGACATCGTGCCGCTGCGGCTCCTGTGCACCCATCTGTCGACGAAGGGACGGTCGGACGAAGCCATGGCCGAGATCGACCGTGCCGTCGCGTACTCCCCGGGCAACCCGGCGCTCTATGTCGAGCGGGCCGCCCTGCATCGCCGTCGTGGCGCGCTGCCCTCGGCGCTGGCCGATCTCAAGGCCGCCGCCGCCCTCGATCCGGCCGATGCCCAGACGTTCTTCCGCATCGGCGACATCCTCTACAGCGGCTCCAACTACGAGGCCGCGACGGCCGCCTTCCTCGAGGCGGTCACGCTGAAGCCGGACTTCGTCGAGGCCTACGCCAACCTCGCCGTGATCCGCATCACGCTCGGCGACATGACGAGCGCGCTGGCGTTGCTCCGGCATGCCGCGACCCTCGCCCCCGACCGGGTGCCGCTGGCCATCGATCTGTGCTGGGCGCGGATCAGCTGTTGCGACTGGCAGGGCCTCGCCGACGACTTTCGCGTCTGCCTCGCCCGGTGCATCGAGGCCGGCGAGCCATTCCCGCCCTTCTCGCTGCTCGCTTTCGGGCTGCCGCCGGACGAGTTCCTGCTCTGGACGCGGGCCTGGGCCGAACGTCACGCCGGGACGCCGCCCAAGCAGCTGACCTCCTACGGCGACCCCTGCGAGACCGGCGTGCGCCGGATCCGGATCGGCTACCTGTCGGCGGACTTCAAGGGGCACGCGACCGCGACCCTCATCACCGAGCTCCTCGAAGCCCACGACCGCGAGCGCTTCGAGAGCTTCGGCTACAATATCGGCTCGCTCGACCAGAGCCCGGACGGCTGGCGCCTGATCGCCTCGCTCGAGCACTTCGAGGATCTGACCCTGCTCGACGATGCCGCCGCGGCCGCGCGGATCGCCCGGGACGGCCTCGACATCCTGGTCGACCTCAAGGGCTACACGCGGGAAAGCCGCCCCCGGATCCTGGCCTACCGGCCGGCCCCGCTGCAGGTGAACTACCTGGGCTTTCCGGGCTCGCTCGGCACGCCCCACATCGACTACGTCATCGCCGACGAGGTCGTGGCGCCGCTCGCCCATCGCGCGGCCTTCGACGAGGCCATCGTCCATCTGCCGCACTGCTACCAACCCAACGGCCGGGGCCGGCCGGGCGCGGACGCCTCGGCCCGCCGGGCGGAGCACGGGCTGCCCGACGACGGCTTCGTGTTCTGCTGCTTCAACACGAACTACAAGATCACCCCGCTGATCTTCGACATCTGGATGCGCCTGCTCCGCGACACGCCGGGTTCGGTGCTCTGGCTGCTGCATTCGAACACGGAGTCGGTCGCCAATCTCCGCCGGGAGGCGCAAGAGCGGGGCATCGACGGGGCGACGCGCATCGTCTTCGCGCCTCGCGTGTCGGTGAACGAGCACATCGGCCGGCTCGGCCTGGCCGACCTCTTCCTCGATACCCTGCCGGTCAACGCCCACACCACCGCCAGCGAAGCGCTGTGGGCGGGCGTGCCCGTCCTGACCTGCCTCGGCCCCGACTTCGTGGGGCGGGTGGCGGCGAGCCTGCTGACCACCCTCGGCGTTCCCGAACTCATCCAGCCCGACCTCGGCCGCTACGAGCGCGAGGCACGCGCCCTTGCGGCCGATCCGCGGCGGCTCGGCGACCTGCGCAAGCGGATCGCCGCGAACCGGATGACCTCGCCGCTGTTCGACACGCTCCGCTACGCCCGCAACTATGAGGCGGCCCTCGACGCGATGGTCCAGCGCCGGCGGGACCGGCAGCCGCCGGCGTCCTTCGCGGTCGCCGACCACGGCCTGCAGGCGCCCCGCACGGTCGGCCCCGCACCGGATCGGCATCTCTTCGCGATCGCCGAGCCGGGTAATCGCGTGTCCTCGAGCCAGCTCTTCGCCCAGCTCGACGCCATGGTCGATCGGCGGACGGCCGGTTGAGTCTGCTGCACGGCGTGCGCGTCCCCGTCGGACGCGCGCGAGACGACGCGTTGAAGTGCGTTCCACGTCCCGCGGCTCGAGGGAAGCCGGGACGGAGTTCCGCCGCGTTCAGGCACCCGGTCCCCCGTGTCGTCCAAGGTTGCCCGATGCCGATATCCAAGGTCATGCATGTCGTCTGGATCGGCGACGAGTCCAAGCGGCCCGACCGCAACATCCGGACCTGGGCCGCGCTGAACCCCGGCTACGAGCTGCGCCTCTGGGGCAACGAGGAGGTCAGGACCCACACGTGGTTCCTGACCGACCTCATCAACCAGTGGGGCAGGCGGGAGATCAACGGCGCCGCCGACATCGTCCGGTGGGAGATCCTGTTCCGCTACGGCGGCCTCGCCTTCGATGCGGACAGCGCCTGCGTGAGGCCGCTCGAGGACTGGCTGCTGGAGCCCGACGGCTTCGCGGTGTGGGAGAACGAGATCCTGCGCCCGGGCCTGATGGCCACCGGCGCGATGGGCTTTGCTCCCAACCATTTCCTGGTCGGCAGCATCCTCAAGGACATCGCCGCCGACCCGCAGCCCTTCAGCGGCAAGGCGTGGCAGAAGCTCGGCCCGCAGCGGCTGACCGATACCGTGCGCCGGATGAACTTCGTCAACATGACGGTCTATCCGAGCCACTACTTCCTGCCCAGGCACCATACCGGCCTCGAATATACCGGGTCGGGCCACGTCTTCGCCACGCAGGACTGGGGATCGACCTTCCGGTCCTACCAGGCCGCCGAGAAGCCGGCCTCCGCCGCCGCCCCGGCCGGCATCGCCGCCCTGCCGGACAAGCCGATGCGACCCGAGGTCATGCAGGCGCTGCACGTCTGATATCGGGTCGCATCGCGGAAGACCGGCCTCGACCGTCGCTATCGTCTTCGCGAGCGCAGCGAAGCGATCCATGGCCGGGGCCCTCGCCGCAGCCTGGATTGCCGCGGCGCTGACGCGCCTCGCAACGACGGACCCCGGACGCGACGCCTGGTCAATCCCGCACAAGCTTATGGCCTGACACTGCCCGTGCGGTAAGGCGGTCGGGGCCCTGATGAATCCCATGGAACAGTTGCAGCGGCTGGGGGGGAACCTCCTTCAGCTCGGTGGGCGCAAGCTCGCCACGCTCGGTCTCATCGGATTGGCGGTGTTCGCGGCGACGGGCGTCATCGGCTATTACCTCAGCCGCCCGGCCATGGAGACGCTCTATGCCGGGCTCGACCGGCAGGACGTGAGCAGCATCGGGGCGGCGCTGCGCGACGCGGACATCGGGTTCGACGTCAGCGCCGACGGCACCTCGGTCAGCGTCCGCTACGGCCAGACCGCCCAGGCCCGCATGCTGCTCGCCGAGAAGGGCCTGCCGCATTCGAGCAACGCCGGCTACGAGCTCTACGACAAGCTCGGCTCGCTCGGCCTCACCTCCTTCATGCAGGACGTGACGCGCGTCCGAGCGCTCGAGGGGGAGCTCGCCCGCACGATCCAGTCGATGGCCGGCGTGAAGGCCGCCCGGGTGCACATCGTGCTGCCCGACGAGGGCTCGTTCCGGCGCGTGCGCCAGCCACCCTCCGCCTCGGTGCTGCTGCGCGTCGCGACCCTCGACGACAGCCATGCCGCCCAGGCGATCCGGCACCTGGTGGCCGCCGCCGTCCCCGGCATGACCATCGACGAGGTCACGGTGCTCTCGAGCGACGGGACCATCATGGCCTCGGGCGACGACACGACCGACGGGGCTCCCAACAAGATGCTCGCGACCGAGAAGATGGTCGCCAAGACCGTCGAGGACGACATCCGCCGCACCCTGACCCCCTCGCTGGGGGCCACCAACCTGCAGATCAGCGTGGCGGCCAAGCTGAACATGGACGCCCGGCAGACGGCCGAGACCACCTATAATCCCGACCAGCGGGTGGAGCGCTCGACCCGCACCGTCAAGGAAGTCCAGAACACCCAGAACCAGAGCAGCCAGGCGCCGACCAGCGTCGCCCAGAACGTTCCCCAGCCCGGCGGCCCGGCCGCGGGCAGCGGCAAGACCTCGACCGAGCAGAACGACAAGCGCGAGGAGCTCAACAACTACGAGATCTCGTCCAAGACGATCTCGACGACCAGCGCGGGCTACGCGATCGACCACCTGTCGGTGGCCGTGGTGATCAACCGCGCCGCGCTCACGGGTCCCGCGGCCGACAAGGCCGCCCCCGATGCCGCCGACAAGAAGCTGGCCGAGCTGCAGCAGCTCGTCGCCTCGGCGGCCGGCCTGCAGACCTCGCGGGGCGATACCATCAAGGTCATGGCGGTCGACTTCGTCGATGTCGGCCGCGACCTCGAGGCGGTGCCCGGCCCGAGCCTCGCCGACCAGGTCATGCGGCAGTCGGGCACGCTCATCAACGCCGGCACGGCGCTGCTGGTGACCGTGCTCATCCTGTTCCTGGCGGTGCGGCCGCTGATGAAGGTGCTGAGCGCGCCGTCCCCGGCCACCCAGCTCATGGCGATCCCGGAGGATGCGACGCTGATGCTGCCCGACCCGGCCGAAGCACCCATCGTCCCCCTCGACGACCTGCCGCCCGTCCTGGGTGATTTTGCGGGCGGCATGGGCGGCATGGGCGGGATGGGGGGCATGGGCGGCACCGAGTGGGCGGAGGACGGCAACCTGATCGAGGATCTGACCAGCAAACCCCGCCGCACGCCCCAGAAGCGGCTGGAGCAGATGATCGAGTTCGATGAACAGCAGGCGGCCTCCATCCTGAAGCAGTGGGTCCACCAGCGGAGCCTTGCGTGATGCGCCCCATCACGATGGTGCTGGCGGAGTTCTCGCCCGGCCCGGGGGCGGACGCGCCGGCCGCATTCGATCTCGATGAGGAGTTCGCGCCCGACCTGTCCGAGCCGGTCGACGACGGTGCGGCGCGCGAGGTCGCGGCCCGCAGCGCGCTGATCACCGAGGTGCAGGCGAACGAGCAGGCCGCTTGCGCGGGCCGCATGGACGCCCTCGCGCAGGCCCATGCGGCCGAGCTCGCCGAGGCGAGGGCCCGCTGGGCCGCCGAGGAGGGCGCCGTCCTCGCGGCCGCCCTTGCGGACGGCCTCGCCCGC
>CAXUMV010000007.1:0-2356 GCA_964252065.1 uncultured Lichenihabitans sp. | reverse complement strand
ATCGAGGCGGCGATCGCCGCGAGCCTTGCCGGCGCCATGCTGCCGGTGCTCGGGGAGGCCGTGCGGGCGCGGGCGTCCGCCGAGGTCGCCGATGCGGTCCGGCGTCTGCTCGCGGGCGGCTATGGCGAGGTGATCGAGGTGCGCGGCGCCCCCGATCTCGTGGTGCCGGTGCGGCTGGCCTTCGCGGACCACCCGGCGGTCGCGGTCCTCGAGGCCGACCGGCCGGATGTCTCGGTCAGCGCGGGCGACGCCGTGATCGCCTCGCAGATCGAGCTGTGGTGCGACCGCCTCCACGAGGCTTTGGAGACGAAGGCATGAGCGAGGACGCGCCCGGCCACACCACGCTGATCATCAAGAAGAGCGGCGGCCACCACGACGAGCATCACGGCGGCGTCTGGAAGATCGCCTTTGCCGACTTCATGACGGCCATGATGGCGTTCTTCCTGGTCATGTGGCTGGTCTCGGCCAACGACAAGACCAAGGCGGTGATCGCCAAGTACTTCAACCCGATCGAGCTCGTCGACTCGACCCCCGCGCCCCGGGGGCTGCTCGACAGCAAGAAGGAGGACCCGAGCGTCGACCGCAAGCCGGACGACGTTCCCGATCCTACCGCCATCCAGTCCAAGGAAGGCCAGGAAGGCAAGCAGCCCAAGAGCGCCGATCCCGAACACGACGCCAAGGAGATCAAGGAAGCCAAGGAGTCCAAGGAGAAGATCGCCACCGCTGGCGGCGCCCCGCCGACGGACGGCACGACCCATCCCATCGACGAGAAGAAGCTCGACGACGCCGACGCCTCCGCCAAGCACCAGGAGATGGAACTCCTGCACGACCCCTATGCGGTGGTCGCCGAGATCGCCGATCAGAAAAGCGCCGAGCCGCCCAAGCAGTCGGTGCCGTCGACGGCCCAGGCCTCCGGCGGCTCGGGCGCCATCGGCCTCGGCACGGGCGAAGCCTTCCGCGACCCCTTCGAGCCGCAGACGCCTCCGCCCGCCGGCAATCCTCTGTCCGGCGTCGCGCTTCCCGTCTCGCCCCCGCCTCCCGCCGCCCCCGTGCCGCCGCCCGCCGCGGTGGCCGAGGCCGGCGCGGCGCCGGTCGCCGCCCCGGCGCCGCAGCCCGCCCCCGGCCCGGCGCCGGCCGCGGAGACGCATCCTGCAGCGCCGGCTCCCGATGCGGCGCTGAGGACCGCATCGGGCTCCGACAAGACCGCGCCCGAGGGCGCGCAGGCGGCCGCGGCCGGCAGCGCGGCCAAGCCCCCCGCCGACGCTGCGGCCAAGTCCCCGGCCGACGCCGAGGCCCAGGCGGGCCACGGCGAGGACAAGCCGCTGCCGCCCGCAGCCCTCAAGGCCAAGCTCGCCGGCCTGGTCCAGACCGTCGATGGCGCCACGGGGACCGGGGGACCCAAGCTCGAGGTGCGTCGCACCGCCGAGGGCACGCTGATCAGCCTGACCGACAGCGCGAACTTCTCGATGTTCTCGATCAGCTCGGCGCGGCCCTCGAAGCAGGCCGTGGCGCTGATGGCGCGGATCGGCCGGCTCCTGAAAGCCCAGAAGGGCGGCATCACGATCCGCGGCTTCACGGACAGCCGGCCCTTCCGGTCCGACACCTACGACAACTGGCGGCTGTCGACCGAGCGGGCGCATATCGCGCAGATCATGCTGGCGCGGGGCGGGCTCGACGACGCCCGGCTCGACCGCATCGAGGGCTATGCCGACCGGCGTCCCAAGATCCCCAAGGATCCCGAGAACGCCGAGAACCGCCGCATCGAGATCCTGCTCCGGGACACGACGCCATGAGCCGCCTGCCTCGCCTCGGCGCCATGGCGCTCGCCATGGCGCTCTCGGTCGTCCCCGTCTGCCTCGCCCGCGCCGACGAAGCGGCGGCGCCCGCGCCCTACAAGTCCATCCGGGCCCTGCGTCGGCTGCAGGAGCAGGTCGCCCACGGCAGCACGGCGGCCCACACGGCCCAGCCGACCCTGCTCGCGAGCATGGCGACCAACTTCCTCGACGCGGACCCCATGGTGTGGCGCGACGCGCGCAACGCCCGCGCGGCCATCATCTATCTCTTCAGCGGCGGCAAGCCCGCGGTGGTGCGCACCATCCTCAGCCGCAGCACCATGCCGCGCGAGGTCGACCGGCTGCTCAAGGGCGCGCTGGCCTATGCCGAGGGACAGGACCAGATCGCCCGCGACCTTCTCGAGCCGATCGATCCCCGTGCGGTGCCGGCCGTGGTGGGCGGTCCCCTGGCGCTGGTCGAGGCGACGCTGTTCGCCGGCTCCGACCCCAAGAAGGCGGCCCGCTTCCTCGACATCGCCCGCCTGCTGGTGCCCGGTTCGCTGGTCGAGGAGGCCGCGCTGCGG
>CAXUMV010000006.1:10098-24729 GCA_964252065.1 uncultured Lichenihabitans sp. | reverse complement strand
GGCGGCTGATCTTCGGCACCCGCCGCGGCGCGGCGGGCCTGCTGACCCTGCCGGCCTGAGTGCCGGACAGGGTCCCGGGGCGAGCGCCCCCGATCACATGGCCCGGCTGCGCATCATCATCTTGTGATGCATCATCATCCTGTGATGACGCATGGCGGTCCGGTGATGGCCCATCCGCTCGTGCTTCATCATCATGCCGCGATGGTGGTTCATCGCCATCCGGTGATGGCCGGCGCCGCCGCGGCGGACCATCGGCGCTCCGGCCGCGGTGGGGACCGGCGTCGTCGCGGCCGCGGCCGGCGCGGGGCCGTTGGGCGAGCCGCCCTGCGCCGGGGAGGGGTCCTGCTGGGCGAGAGCCGCGCAGCTCCCCAGGACGAGAAGGGCGCAACCGGCCAGGATGCTTCGCATGATCATAGTCCTTCGAAATGAGACGCAAGCCCGTCCAGGGGGACAGGCCATCCGCGAATCCGCCGACATCAACGTCCGTAGCGGGCGTCCACTGAACTCGGACTGAACGATCGGCCTGCGTCGCGACGCCTCACCCCTCCGGTGATCGGCCGCCGCCTTCCGATACCAGGCTGCATCGAGCCAAATCGGTGCCCGGCGGCCCATGTCGTCTTCGCGAGAGCAGCGAAGCGATCCACTGTCGGGCCCCTACGACCGTCGCATGGATCGCCACGGCGCCGACGCGCCTCGCGATGACGAAGGTCCGACGCCCTGCAGGCGCGTGTCACGCCTCGAGGTCGGGGCGGTCGCCGCCGTCCGGCGCCTCGCCCCCGATCACGGCCCGCGCGATCCCCACGGAGAACCCCGCCCGCACGAGGCTGGCCGTATCGGCCTCGCGCTTGCGCTCCCGGTCGCGCAGCCGGAACGGCCCGAGACGGCGGCGCTCGGCCCAGCGGGTCGCCTGCGCCAGGGGATCGAGCCCGGCCAGGGCGTCGGCCGCGATCTCGACGCCGTAGCGCAGGCGGAGCTCGAGCCGGATCGCCCCGGCCGGCTTGCCCTTGGCGGCGAGGACCCGGGCCTTGCTCCGGGCGAAGGCCGCATCGTCGAGGAGCCCGGCCCGCGTGAGCCGCCCCACGACGTCCTCGACCGCGGCCGGCACCTCGGCCGCCTCGGCCTCCTCCATCCGGGCCGCGGCGCGGCCCAGCACCGCCCGCAGCCGCGCCGCCGAGGCCGCACGGCGCGCGAGATAGGCCGTCGCCCGGCGCATCAGGCGGTCGGCGAGACGCGGGGGGCGGCCGGGCAAGGGGTCAGGGCCGCGGGCGGCGCGGCTTGCGGGCCGGCGGCGGCCCTGCTGGCCCGGGCCGGGCCGGCGGCCGGCCCGCCGGCGGGCTTCCCGGGTCGGATCCAAGGAAGTCGATCCGGATCTCCTCCCCGCCGGGATGGCGCGCCGCCGCGATCATGCGCTCGGCGGCGGCTTCCGCCACCTCGAACTTGGTCTCGCGGTCGAAGATGCGGATGGCGCCGATGTCGGCCCGCGTGACCTTGCCCCGGCGGCAGATCATCGGCAGCAGCCAGCGCGGATCGGCGTCGTTGCGGCGGCCGATGCTCAGCCGGAACCACAGGCTGGGCCCCCGGTCGGGCGGCCGGTCGCGGCTGGGGGGACCGGCCCCGCGCTCGCCCCGCTCGGCGCGCTCCCCCTTCTCGCGCGGCGGCCGGGCGTCGCGCGCGGGACCGGGGTCGAACACCTCCTCGGGCGCGGGGAGCTGCGCCCGGTAGAGCCGCACCAGCGCGGCCGCGATCCCTTCGGAGGAGGCGCCCTCGAGCAGGGTGCGGGCCAGCACCGCGTCCTCCTCGCTCGTCTCGTCGGTCAGCACCGGGTCGGCGAGCAGCCGCTCGGCGTCGCGCCGCCGGATCGTCTCGGCGGCCGGCGGGCCTTCCCAGACATAGTCGACGCTGGCCGCGGCCAGCAGGGATTCGGCGCGGCGGCGGCGCGAGAGCGGCACGAGCAGCGCGCTCGTCCCCTTGCGCCCCGCCCGCCCGGTGCGCCCGCTGCGGTGCTGCAGCACCTCGGCGTCGTTGGGGAGCTCGGCGTGGATCACGAGGTCGAGGCTCGGCAGGTCGATGCCGCGGGCCGCGACGTCGGTCGCGACGCACACCCGCGCCCGCCGGTCGCGCAGCGCCTGCAGGGCCCGGTTGCGCTCCTGCTGGCTGAGCTCGCCCGACAGCACCACCGTCGCAAAGCCCCGCTCGGCGAGCGTCGAGCCGATGTGGCGCACGGCATTGCGGGTGTTGCAGAACACCATCGCGGTGGGGGAGTCGTAGAAGCGCAGCAGGTTGACCACGGCATGCTCGGTCTCGTGCGGGGCGACCCGGACGGCGCGGTAGTCGATGTCGGCGTGGCCGCCCGCCCCGCCCTCCACCGCCAGGCGCAGGGCATCGCGCTGGTAGCGGCGCGCGAGGCCGGCGATCGGCTTCGGCATGGTGGCCGAGAACAGCAGCGTGCGGCGCTCGGCCGGGGTCGCCTCGAGGATGAACTCGAGGTCCTCGCGGAAGCCGAGGTCGAGCATCTCGTCGGCCTCATCCAGCACGAGCGCCTTGAGGCCGGACGCATCGAGGTTACCCCGCTCGAGGTGATCGCGCAGGCGGCCCGGCGTGCCCACCACCAAGTGGGCGCCGGACGCGAGGCGCCGCGCCTCGGCCCGCGGGTCCATGCCACCGACGCAGGCGACGATCCTGGCGCCCGCCTCGGCATAGAGCCAGAAGAGCTCGCCCTGCACCTGCATGGCGAGCTCGCGGGTGGGGGCGACCACCAGGCCCAGCGGCACGCCGGCCTGCGGAAGGGCCTCCTCGCCCGCGCCGAACAGGGTGTCGGCGATGCCAAGGCCATAGGCGACCGTCTTGCCCGATCCCGTCTGCGCCGAGACGACGAGATCCCGGTCCGCCGTCTCGGGGGCAAGCACGGCCGCCTGGACGGGCGTCGGTTCGGCGTAGCCGCGGGCCGCAAGGGCGCGGGCGAGGGGCGCGCGGAGAAGGGGAAAGGGCAAGGAGGTCCGTCGATCGTTGGAGAAGGCTTGCTTCTAGGCCAATCCGCCGTGCGGCGCCAAGGCTCGCGATCCTGGGAGCACAGGACGGCGCGGCCCCTTCTCCCGCCCGGGCGGGAGAAGGGACAGGCGATCAGACGAGCACGGGCAGGTTCTTGCGGCCGACGGCGCCGAAGACCCGGAGGTAGCGCTCGATCTCGTGCGGCTCGCCACTCGCCTTGTTGGGGTTGTCCGAGAGCTTGACGGCCGGCCGTCCGTCGGCATCCGACACCTTGCAGACGAGCGGGATGGCGCGCAGCGTCGGGACCGGCACCGGCGCGCAGTCCCGGAAATCATTGGTGAGGTTGGTGCCCCAGCCGAAGCTCATGCGCACGCGTCCGTCGAAATGCCGGTGCGTCTCCTCGATCGTGTCGGCGTCGAGGGCATCGGAGAAGACCAGGCGCTTGTCGCGCGGGTCGCGGCCGTGCTCGCGCCACCACCGGATGATGCGCTCCCCGCCTTCGATCGGGGGCGCGGAGTCCGGCCGGAAGCCGGTCCAGTCGGCCACCCAGTCCGGCGCGTGGCGCAGGAAGGCTTCGGTCCCGAACGTGTCCGCTAGGACGATGAGCAGGTTGCCGCCGTAATAGCTCTGCCAGTCCTCGAGCACCCGGTAGGGCGCGCTCGCGAGGCCCGCATCGTCGGGGGCGAGCGCGGCCAGCACCATGGGCAGCTCGTGCGCATTGGTGCCGATCGCCACGAGATCGTTGTTCATCGCGAGCAGGACGTTGCTCGATCCCGTGAACGCCGCCCCCAAGCCCTCCTTCAAAGCCTCCACGCACCAGCTCTGCCACAGGAAGCCGTGCCGGCGGCGCGTCCCGAAATCGGAGATGCTGAGGTCGGGCAGCGCGCGCAGCCGCTCCACCTTCGACCACAGCCGCGTCTTGGCGCGGGCGTAGAGCACGTCGAGCTCGAAGCGCCCCAGGTGCTTGAGCGCGGCGCGCGAGCGCAGCTCGTTGATGATGGCGAGCGCCGGGATCTCCCACATGGTGGTCTCGACCCAGGGACCCTCGAAGCTCAGTACCAGCTGCCCGTCCTGGCGGCGCAGGTCGTAGTCGGGCAGCCTGAAACCGTCGAACCAGGCCAGGAACTCCGCGCTGAAGATGTGGCGCTGGCCATAGAAGGTGTTGCCGGCGAGCCAGATGCTCTCCTTCTTGGTGAGTCGCAGGGACCGGGCATGATCGAGCTGGTCGCGCAGCTCCGCTTCGTCTATCTCGTCGGCGAGGCGCACCCGCGTCGAGCGGTTCAGCAGCGAGAAGGTGACCCGCCGGTCGCGGTAGAGCCCCCAGATCATCTGCAGCATCAGCAACTTGTAGAAGTCCGTATCGAGCAGGCTGCGCACGATGGGGTCGAGCTTCCACGTGTGATCGTAGATGCGCTTGGCAAGATCGTTGGTGGTGGCCATGGGGGCGTCGCTCGTCTCCGGCGTGAGAAGGCCCGTCCTTGGGAAGCTTTGTCAATGCGGGCCGCGCGACCGGCCTCCAACCCTCGCCGGCCAATGCCCGTCTCCCAGCGGGGCGAAGGGGCCGCTCGGCAAGGGTTTGTCGGCGTGAGCGGGATATCGTGTTGTGATAGCCTCGACCATCGGCCGTGCAGAGCCGGAGGGGGACGGCATGAGCGATTTTGCGGGGAAGGTGGTCCTGGTGACCGGGGGCAGTCTGGGCATGGGCCGGGCCTGCGTCGAGCGCTTCGTCGCGGGCGGGGCCTCCGTGCTGGCGTTCAGCAACGACGAGGCTTCGCTGCGCGCGGTGGTCGCGGACTGCGGCGCACAGGTGCGGGGGCATCTCGGCGACGTCCGGCGGGCCGGCGATCTCGCGGCCGCGGTGGAAGCGGCCGTGAAGGCCTTCGGCGGGCTCGACATCCTGGTCTGCAGCGCCGGCATCCAGCGCTACGGCACGGCGGTGGATACGCCGGAGGAGGTCTGGGACGATGTGCTGGACGTCAACCTGAAGGGGGTGTTCCTGGCCGCCAAACACGCGGTGCCCGCCATGCGGCTGCGGGGCGGGGGCGCGATCGTGGCGATCTCCTCCGTCCAGGCCTACGCCTCGCAGACGGGGGTCGCGGCCTACTCGGCCAGCAAGGGCGGGGTGAACGCGCTGGTGCGCGCCATGGCGCTCGACCATGCGCACGAGAACATCCGCATCAACGTCGTCTGCCCCGCCTCGGTCGAGACGCCCATGCTGCGAGGCTCGGCCGACCTCTTCAAGGGCGCGGGCACACGCGAGGACACGCTGCAGGCCTGGGGCCGCGCGCACCCCGTCGGCCGCATCGGCCAGCCGCACGAGATCGCCGAGGCCGTGGCGTTCCTGGCCAGCGACCGCGCGGCCTTCATCACCGGCGCCGACCTCAAGATCGACGGCGGCCTTATGGCGAAGATCGGTGTGGTCCTGCCGGAGTGAACCCGCGAGGGAGGCCTGCCTCCCCTGCCAATGTCAGCGGGTGCGGGTTCCCGGGACCGGCCGGCTGATCGAGCGCAGCGTCGCGTCCGCGATCGGCGGGGCGGGCGCGCGCCGCCGGCCGTTGCCCTCCGCGGCCCGCAGGGTGAGGATCGTGCCGGCCGTGTTGATGGCGAACAGCGCGCAGAACACGCTGCCGATCACGGTGAGGCAGATGTCGTAGTCGGAGATCCGCGCGGCCGCGAAGGAGCCGCCCCCCACCCCGCCCAGGATCATCCAGAACGTGATGACCACGAAGGCGATCCGCAACTCGGTCGGCCCCAGCGCCATGAAGGACAGCTGGAAGGTGTTCGTCACGTGGTGCTTGAGGAAGACGTGGATCGACAGGGCGAAGTACCCCACCACCACGAACAGGGCGACGTCGAGCCGGACGAACGGGCTCAGCCCCATCCCGCCGATCATCAGGAGGATGCAGAGGGCATCGACGGAATGGTCGAGGAAGTAGCCGTAGCGCGGCCGGGTCGACTCCCTGTGGCGCGCCAGGCTGCCGTCGAGCGAGTCGCCGAGCCAATGGATCACGAAGCCGATGGGCGACAGCCACAGGAAGCGCGGATCGATGTTGGCGGCCGCATAGCCCGCCAGCACCACCAGCGCCCCGAAGACCCCGAAGGCGGTCAGATGGTCCGGCCCGATCGCGCTCGGCATGGCCTCGCAGGCCCAGTTCAGGAAGCGTCGCTCCTGGCGGGCGACGATGTTGGCCTGAATACGGGTCGTTGGCTGCATGAAGCGTAAGATCCCCGGAACGCCGCCGCGACGTGGACCATGATAGGCCCGCACGGGCGCCTGGTGTCAAAGCCGCCCCGCCTGCGGTCCGCCGGCCTCGGCGGCAATAAGCTGTTGATGATGCACTGCAAGATGACGTTGTTGCACCGGCGCCACAGGCCGCCTGAATCTCTTGTCCGCTGCAACTGTCCAGTCCGGCCATACGGACGCGGGTCTGGAGCCCATTATCCCGTGCCGATGAACGGGGAAAAGAGCCTTTTTGGCACGCCGGATTCGTTTGCCGGACGGCATATGGCTTGCTAGGCATCATCAGCGACGTTGATCGATGCCACAACGATCGGTGATGATTAACCGGCAGGTCGGGCCCACCTCGCCTCGGGAGACTGTATGGAGATTTTCCTCCAGCAACTGATCAACGGCGTGACGCTGGGATCGATCTACGGGCTGATCGCCATCGGGTACACCATGGTGTTCGGCATCATCGGGATGGTGAACTTCGCCCACGGTGACGTGTTCATGCTGTCCGCGATGGTCGGGCTGATCATCTATCTGATCCTCACCCAGCTGCTCGGCATCACCAACGTCGCCCTGGAGTTCGTGGTGGTGCTGGTCGGGGCGATGGTGGTCACCGCCATCTGGAACTGGACCATCGAGCGGGTGGCATACCGGCCGCTGCGCGGCTCCTTCCGCCTGGCGCCGCTGATCTCGGCGATCGGCATGTCGATCTTCCTGTCCAATTTCGTGCAGGTTGTGCAAGGACCGCGCAACAAGACCATCCCCTCGATGTTCGACCACGTCATCCACCTGACCTCGGGCGAGAACGGCTACGCGGTCTCGCTGTCCTACAAGCAGATCATGATCGTGGCCGTCACGGGGGTCCTGCTGGCGGGGTTCTGGTATCTCGTGCAGCGCACCTCGCTCGGGCGGGCCCAGCGGGCCTGCGAGCAGGACCGCAAGATGGCCGCGCTGCTGGGCATCGACGTCGACCGGACGATCTCGCTGACCTTCGTGATCGGCGCGGCGCTGGCCGCCGTCGCGGGCGTGCTGTTCCTGAGCTACTACGGCGTCGTGAACTTCGCCGACGGCTTCGTCCCGGGCGTGAAGGCGTTCACGGCGGCGGTGCTGGGCGGCATCGGCTCGCTGCCGGGGGCCGTGCTGGGCGGGCTGCTGATCGGCCTCATCGAGGTGTTCTGGTCCGCCTATTTCTCGACCGACTACAAGGACGTCGCGGCCTTCTCGATCCTCGCCATCACGCTGATCTTCATGCCGTCCGGCCTGCTGGGCCGGCCCGAAATCGAGAAGGTCTGAGCCGATGCAGATGGAGGCCAAGCGTCCCCTCGCCGCGACCCCCCTCGCCTCCGGCTTCGACCTTCCCGCGGCGCTGAAGGACGCGGGGTTCGCGGCGCTGGTCACCCTCGGCCTGTCGATCCCGATCCTGGCGTTCAACACGCGCACGGACATGTCGAACGCGCTGATCGTCATCCCCCGCTTCGGCTGGGCGCTCGGGGCGTGCGTAGCGGTGTTCCTCGCCCGCTTCGGAGCCATCGCCTACAGGGCCTTCGTCGGCCGGGTCCGGCAGGCGCGGCGGCCGCAGGAGCTGCGCCAGGAATCGAAGGCCGAGCACGCGCTCAAGGCCTATGTGGGCCTGTTCACCATCGCGGCGCTGCTGATCTTCCCCCTGGCGATGCTCGGACTCGCCGGTCCGCAGGGTTCGCTCAAGTGGATCAACAACTACGGCATCCAGATCCTCATCTACGTGATGCTGGGCTGGGGCCTCAACATCGTGGTCGGCCTCGCGGGCCTGCTCGATCTGGGCTACGTCGCCTTCTATGCCGTGGGCGCCTACTCCTACGCGCTGCTGTCGACGACCTTCGGGCTGTCCTTCTGGCTGTGCCTGCCGCTGGCCGGCATCCTGGCGGCCTTCTGGGGCATCATCCTGGGCTTTCCGGTGCTGCGCCTGCGGGGCGACTACCTAGCCATCGTGACCCTCGCGTTCGGCGAGATCATCCGCGTCGTGCTGATCAACTGGACGGACGTCACCAACGGCTATGCGGGCATCGCCAGCATCCCCAAGGTGAGCTTCTTCGGCATCCCGTTCACCAGCGCCGACGACGGCTTCGCGGCGCGGTTCGGGCTCGACTACACCCCGATCCACCGGACGATCTTCCTGTTCTACCTCATCCTGGCCCTCGCGCTCGTGACCAACTTCGTGACGCTGCGGCTGCGGCGCCTGCCGGTCGGGCGCGCCTGGGAGGCGCTGCGGGAGGACGAGATCGCGTGCCGGTCGCTCGGCATCAACACGGTCAACACCAAGCTGACGGCCTTCGCGCTCGGAGCCTTCTTCGGAGGGTTCGCGGGCTCGTTCTTCGCCGTGCGCCAGGGCTTCGTCAGCCCGGAGAGCTTCACCTTCATCGAATCCGCCACGATCCTGGCCATCGTGGTGCTGGGGGGCATGGGCAGCCAGGTCGGCGTCGCCATCGCCTCGGTGGCGATGATCGGGGGGACCGAGCTCCTGCGCGAGCTCGACGTCCTCAAGCAGATCTTCGGCGCCGACTTCGACCCGACCCAGTACCGCATGCTGATCTTCGGCCTGGGCATGGTGGTCATGATGATCTGGAAGCCGCGCGGCATCATCGCGACGCGCGAGCCCTCGATCATCCTCAAGACGCGCAAGGTCATCTCCGGCAGCCTAGTCAAGGAGGGGCACGGCTGATGCGCTGGCACACCGATCCCCTGCTCGTCGTCGAGCGCCTGACGATGCGGTTCGGTGGCCTCGTGGCCATCAACACGCTGTCCTTCGCGGTCGGGCGCGGCGACATCACCGCGCTCATCGGCCCGAACGGGGCCGGCAAGACCACCGTGTTCAATTGCGTGACCGGCTTCTACAAGCCGACCGAGGGGCGGCTCGCCCTCGCCCGCCAGGGCATCGCGGCCGAGGCCGACGTCGCCAGCCTCACGGCCAGCGGCGCCCGGCACGGCCGCGGCCGGGCGGGCGACATCTTCCTTCTCGAGCGCATGCCCGACCACGAGATCTCCTGGAAGGCGCGCATCGCCCGCACGTTCCAGAACATCCGCCTGTTCACCGGCATGACGGTGCTCGAGAACCTGCTGATCGCCCAGCACAACCCGCTGATGATCGCCTCGGGCTTCACCTTCCTGGGCGTGCTTGGCATCGGCGGTTACAAGGCGCGCGAGAAGCAGGCCGTGGAGAAGGCCGTCTTCTGGCTCGAGAAGATCGGCCTCATCGACCGCGCCGACGATCCGGCCGGGGATCTCCCCTATGGGGCCCAGCGGCGGCTCGAGATCGCGCGCGCCATGTGCACCGATCCCGTGCTGCTCTGCCTCGACGAGCCGGCGGCCGGCCTGAACCCGCGCGAGTCGGCCGACCTCAACGCGCTGCTGCGGCTGATCCGGCAGGACCACGACACCTCGATCCTGCTGATCGAGCACGACATGTCGGTGGTGATGCAGATCTCCGACCACGTCGTCGTGCTCGACTACGGCCAGAAGATCGCCGACGGCACGCCGGGCGAGGTGCGCGAGGACCCCAGGGTCATCGCGGCCTATCTCGGGGTCGCCGACGAGGACGTCGAGAAGGTCGAGGCGGAGCTCGGGGCATGAGCGTGATGGCCGAGGCGGCGCCCGCGGGGCGCGTCACATCGAGCACGGCGCCGCTGCTGAGCATCCGCGGCGTCAAGACCTATTACGGCAAGATCATCGCGCTCAAGGGGGTCGACCTCGACGTCAACGAGGGCGAGATCGTGACGCTGATCGGCGCCAACGGGGCCGGCAAGTCCACCCTGATGATGACGATCTTCGGCAGCCCCCGGGCTCAGGAAGGCGTGATCTCGTTCGACGGGCGCGACATCACCAAGCTGCCCACCCACGAGATCGCGCGCCTGTCCATCGCCCAGTCGCCCGAAGGCCGGCGCATCTTCTCGCGCATGACGGTGTTCGAGAACCTGCAGATGGGCGCGGCGATCAACAAGTTCGCCACTTTCGACCAGGATCTCGAGCGGGTCTTCGTGCTGTTCCCGCGCCTCAAGGAGCGCATCAACCAGCGCGGCGGCACCATGTCGGGCGGCGAGCAGCAGATGCTCGCCATCGCGCGCGCCCTGATGAGCCGGCCCCGGCTGCTGCTGCTCGACGAGCCCTCGCTCGGCCTCGCGCCGCTGGTCGTCAAAGCCATCTTCGACGTCATCGCTGAACTCAACAAGACCGAGGGGCTCACCGTGTTCCTGGTCGAGCAGAACGCCTTCCACGCGCTGAAGCTCGCCGATCGCGGCTACGTGATGGTCAACGGCGTCATCACCATGACCGGGGGCGGGCGGGAGCTGCTGGCGAGGCCCGAGGTCCGCGCGGCCTATCTCGAGGGCGGACACTGACCATGGCCGGGCTTCTCTACGATGCGGGACCCAACGGCATCGCCCATTTCATCCTGCTGACCATCCTGGGCGGGGCGGCGGCCCTGGCCAGCGGGCGGGCGGTCGCCGGCACCTGGCGCCGCTTCACCATCCTGCCGCTCTACATGCTGGTGCTGGCCGCGGTGCTGCGCTTCTTGCATTACGCCCTGTTCCAGGAGGACATCCTGTCGGTGCCGGGCTTCGTCGTGGCGTTCGCGATCACGCTCGCGGCGGCGGGCTACGGCTACCGGTCGGAGCGAAGCTGGCAGATGGCGACGCAATATTCCTGGCTTTACGACCGGGCGGGACCGCTCGGCTGGTCGGCCAAGTCCTCTTGAAGCGTCCCCAAGGTCAGTCCGATGATGCGCCATGCGGTCTCGAGTACATTGACGGCGGCTTCAGTGGAGGCACCGGCCGGACCGATCGCGCCCTTGCGCGCCCAGTTGGGATTGACAGGTGACAAGCCTTACGCAAGGCATCATACCGCCGCGACAGGGACGATGATCGCCCGGTCGAGTCCGGTTCCGCATCCGTTATTGTCTCACTCAAGGAGAAAACGCATGAAACATCTCTGGTTGTCGGGCTTTGTTCTTGCGGCGGGCCTGGCCTTCGCGGGCAGCGCACAGGCCGACATCAAGCTCGGGGTCGCGGGCCCGATCACCGGTCCGAACGCGGCGTTCGGCGCCCAGCTCCAGAAGGGCACGCAGCAGGCGGTCGACGACATCAACGCCAAGGGCGGTGTGCTGGGCCAGAAGCTCTCCCTCGAGGTGGGCGACGACGTCTCCGATCCCAAGCAGGGCGTCTCGGTCGCCAACAAGTTCGTCGGCGACGGCGTGACCTGGGTGGTCGGGCACTTCAACTCCGGCGTCACGATCCCGGCCTCGGACGTCTACCTCGACAACAACGTGCTGATGGTCACCCCGTCGGCCACCAATCCCAAGCTGACCGAAGCCGGCAAGTGGAACGTGTTCCGCACCTGCGGGCGCGACGACCAGCAGGGCTCGGTCGCCGCGAAGTTCATCGCCGCGACCATGAAGGACAAGAAGATCGCGGTCCTGCACGACAAGACCACCTACGGCAAGGGCCTGGCCGACGCCACCAAGGACGCCATGGCCAAGGAGAACATCACGCCCGTGCTGTACGAGGGCGTGAACGTCGGCGAGAAGGACTACTCGGCCATCGTGTCCAAGGTGAAGGCGGCCGGGGCGGATCTGGTCTATTGGGGCGGGCTGCATCCCGAGGCGGGCCTCATCGTCCGCCAGATGCATGACCAGGGCATGAGCACCGTCCTGATGTCGGGCGACGGCATCACGGACAACGAGTTCGCCTCGATCGGCGGCGATGGGGTGATCGGCACGCTGATGACCTTCCCGCCGGACCCGCGCAAGAAGCCCACCGCGGCCGCCGTGGTGAAGGAGTTCACCGCCAAGAGCTTCGACCCGCAGGCCTATACGCTCTACAGCTACGCGGCCGTGCAGATCATCGCGGAAGCCGCCGAGGCGGTGAAGTCCGTCGATCCCAAGAAGATCGCCGACTACCTGCACTCGGGCAAGGCGTTCCCGACGGTGATCGGCGACATCACCTATGACAAGAAGGGCGATCTCACCAAGTCCGACTACGTGCTCTATACCTGGAAGAAGGGCCCGGACGGCAAGATCAGCTATTTCGAGAACGACTGACATCGTGTGAGGGCGGCCACCGCCGCCCTCCCCGCACGGACAGGCCCGGCCCCGCGCGAGCGGCGCCGGGCTTTTGTCTATCCGGCGTCAGCCGAGCTGCGCGAGGCTCGGAAAGGTCTCGATCAGCCAGAACGACAGCGTCTGCATGCCGCCCGTCAGGAACGCGAGGCCCGTGACGATCAGTGCCGCCCCCGCGAGGCGCTCGACGGTCGCAAAATGGGCGCGGAAGCGCCGCAGGAACCGGACGAACAGGCCGACCGCCCATGCGGCCGCGACGAAAGGCACCCCGAGGCCCGCCGAGTAGACGAGCAGCAGCCCCGCCCCGCGGGCCACCGTCGCCTCCGATCCCGCGACGGCCAGGATCGCGGCCAGGATCGGGCCGATGCACGGCGTCCAGCCGAACGCAAAGGCGAGCCCCATCGGATAGGCGCTCCACAGCCCCGCCGGCCGCCGCACCTGCAGGCGCGCCTCGCGGTACAGCAGCCCGAGCCGGAACAGGCCGAGGAAGTGCAGTCCCATGACGATGATCGCGATCCCCGACAGGAGCGACAGCGCGGTCGAGACATGCCGGATCAGCGTGCCGAGGGCGGAAGCCGTGGCCCCGAGCGCCACGAACACCGTCGTGAACCCCGCCACGAACAGGAGGCTCGCCAGCACGGCCTCGCGACGCGCCCGCAGGGCCCCCACGGCCCCGAGCTCCTCCACCGTGGTCCCGGTCAGGTAGCAGAGATAGGGCGGCACCAGCGGAAGGACGCAGGGACTGAGGAACGAGATGAGGCCCGCGGCTCCGGCTGCGGCAAGCGAGACGTCGGTCATGGTGCCGTGCTAGCCCAGCGCGGCGGGTGGCGATAGGGTCTTGGCATGCGCAATCTCCTGACGGACGTGTCCGGCCTTCGCGTCGGCCATGCGCAAGACGACGCCTTGGCGTCGGGCGTTACATGCGTGGTGTTCGACAGGCCCGCCGTCGCTTCGCTCGCCATCCACGGGGGCGCGCCGGGCGTCCGCGACACGGCCCTTCTCGAGCCCGACATGACGGTGGGCGGCGTCGACGCCCTCGTGCTGTCGGGCGGCTCTGCGTTCGGGCTCGACGCCATGGGCGGCGTGCAGGCCGTGCTGCGGGCCGAGGGACGGGGTTTCCGGGTGGGGGACGCCGTGGTGCCGATCGTGCCCGGGGCCATCCTGTTCGATCTCTTGAACGGGGGCGACAAGGCCTGGGGCCGACGGCCGCCCTACTGGGAGCTCGGCCATGCGGCGGCCGAAGCGGCCGGCGCGGAGTTTGCGCTCGGCAGCGTCGGGGCCGGGCTCGGCGCCACCACCGCGACGCTGAAGGGCGGCCTCGGCTCGGCCAGCGCCGTGACGGCCGCCGGCCTGACGGTCGCGGCGCTGGTCGCGGTCAATGCGCTTGGTCAGGCGACGATCGGCGAAGGTCCGCATTTCTGGGCCGCGGCCGTGGAACAGGGCGCCGAGTTCGGCGGGCTCGGCTGGCCGGCGCGGTTCTCGGCCGCCTCGACCGCAATCCGCATGAAAGGCGACGCCCCGACCAGCACGACCCTTGCGATCGTCGCGACCGACGCCGTCCTGACCAAGGGGCAGGCCAAGCGCCTCGCCGTGATGGCGCATGACGGCCTTGCCCGCGCGCTGCGCCCCACCCATGCGACGCTCGACGGCGACGTCGTCTTCGCGGCCTCGACCGGGACCCAGCTTCTGGCGATCACCGACCGGAAGCTCACCCATCTCGGCACGCTGGCCGCCGACTGCGTGGCCCGGGCCATCGCCCGCGGCGTGTTCGAGGCGACGGCGCTGCCCTTCGCCGGCGCGCTCCCCAGTTGGCGCGACCGGTTCGGCAGCGCGGGACGGGTGTAAAGCGGGCGGGGTGCGGCGTTCAACCGAAGCGGTCGGCTGCGTAGGGCATGGGATCGGTGAAGGCCTCCTGGCCGGTCATCATCTCGGCCAGCAGCCGCCCGGACACAGGGGCCAGCGTCAGGCCGTGGTGCTGGTGCCCGAAGTCGAACCAGAGCCCCTTGTGGCGCGGCGCCGGGCCGATCACGGGCAGCATGTCGGGCAGGCAGGGGCGGGCCCCCATCCAGGGCTGCGCCTCGACCGGATCGGCGAGGGGAAACAGGGCGCGGGCCTTGGGCTCGGCCCGCTCGGCCTGGACGGGAGTCGGCGGCGCGTCGATCCGGGCGAACTCGGCGCCGGTCGTCAGCCTGATTCCCTGGGCCATCGGCGCGATGAGAAAGCCGCCGTCGATGTCGAGGACCGGGCGGTTCAGCACGGCATTGCCCTTGGCGCGATAGTGGCGGTGATAGCCGCGCTTACGCACGCTTGGGAAGCGGTAGCCGAAGCC